>JAWOHC010000313.1:0-5177 GCA_046496275.1 Gillisia sp. | reverse complement strand
AAAAATTGTAGTATTATCTTCCATAGGGCAAAGATAGGATTATTGCTTGTAGATCATGAAAAAAGCTCCCTGAAAATTTAATTTCAGGGAGCTTTGGTTATTTTTTTTATTTTTAATCTAAATTAAAATGGTATAGGGCATCGCTATCTGAAGGATAGGGATATATTCTCCAAAAAAAAACCATCGCCTTTGAATTTCTAAACTATTTCATCATTTCTGCTTACCTCCCAGGCCCCATCTTTGGTAATCAAAATGTTTCCGGTGGCAATACTTAACAACTATTTTCTCGATATCTAAAATATAGGCATAAAAAAAAGCTGCCTTTTACAGCAGCTTTTACATTTTTAAATATAATTTTATTTATTCACTGAATAAATTATCAGGCCAGTCCTCGCCATCTGTTCGTGTTAAAGTTACCGTACTTCCCTCTCCGTAAGCACTTTCCCACGTAAAGGTAAGGTTGGAGCCGTTTACAGAAACATCACGTATTTCCCAGGCATCGCCAAATTGATCTGCTCCAATATAGGTTAGTTTTCCGCACACATCCGCTAATTGCAAAGAGCCGGAAGCTCCATCGCCACAACCAGGACTTACTTCGTTCCAGAATACACAGTAGTAACCAAAGTCAAAAAAGCCCGATTCGTATTTATAGGTAGTACCGGTGGTGCGTACTAATTTATCACTCCCAGTTGGAGATCCAAGGTCGCCATAGGATGTTCCCTGTAAGAAAAAACCTTTTGCCACCCAGGTAAAGGCTACTTCTAGTTCAGATGGGCACACAACGTTGGCATTATATCGAAAAGGCGAACGATAAAAAGGTCCGTTTATAATAGCGTTGGTATTTCTATCTGTAAATACTCTTCCATCTGTGGTATGTAATTCCAGTCTAACCACAAACCTGTCTCCCCCGGTGTAATCATCTTCGGTTAAATTGAAGAAATCTTCCAAATCTGCAAGGGAAATGTTAATTGCAACTCTTGGCAATCTTTCTCCCGTAATAAAAGCGGAAGAAGGAATGGTTTGGAAAAGAGCTTCTGCTTTTGGATTTGTCCCGTTTTCTGGAGTATTATCCTGAAATGCGACATACACCTCGATAAAATCGGCCAGGCTACCACCGGCGCCGTCCTGGATTTCCAACAGAAGGCTAAAATCATCACCACCTTCACCAACAGGCAAATCTGTGCTTGATTCCAGAGTTCTCATTACAATCCCTCTTGTAGTACCATCAAAAACTTCATCTACCGGTCGGTCCGTATCGCTACACGATACCATAAGCCCAATAAAGCTTAATAAGGTTAGTTTAAATATATTTTTCATGATCTAATTGATTTTTTTAGTTAATAAAGCCTGTTTCAGGATTGTTATCCCAGAATACCCTTACACCTACATTAGGTTTTTGATTAAGGTTAGCATTGGCTGAAACCTCGTTTGCCGGATACCAAAAGGATCGAACAAAGGCACCTGGATTTGGTTCAATGTTTGGCTGTATGTCACCGGGTGATCCTGTTCTTCTGTAAAAGTTATAGGCATCTATTCCATTTCCATAAGCTACAATAAATAATTGTTCCCCAATCACATCAAGTTTTTTAGATTCGCTTGCTGCAGTCAATTCTCCAATAACTTCAGCTATATAAGCAACAGTAGCATCATCACCAGGAACTAAACCAGTATCGGCTTCTGAATCTCTCGAAATAAAAGACTTCACATAAGCAATATGCTTGGACACCCCGCTCTCTAAATGAACTGCGGCATCTCCGGTACCTCCAAATAAGGCTGCTTCAGCTCTCCATAAATCAACCATAGGAGCCAGGATCATTGGTGTGATACCGTTTCCTTCTGCACCATAATTATTACCATCAATTCCCTCAAAAGAACTATCATCAAACCGTCCACCCGCAGGGTATAATCCCCAGGCAGTTTGTAGGAATGAATCTGGAGGTAAACCAGAATTGTCCCCATGGTCTCTTCCCCAATATCCGCCATCATTTGGAATAACACAATAAACAGCATTAATGATTTCGTAATGATTTGGAATAGGTTCCTGGGTACATCTCAATTCTGCTCCACTTTCTTCATCTACGTTTGCCATAACATCATTTACCTGCCTGTAAAAGTAAAAACGTATCCGTGGATCCTGAACTGATTTGTCATTTCTCATTAAATTCATCAACCAGTTCGATCTGTAACCAGTAGTACCTCCGGGTGCATATGCGCCATTGTACAATGGGTGACGGGAATTTGGATTGTCAAGGTTATTCCCCCAGTTAAAGGCAAAACTTTCGGCATTGGTCTTAATATAATTATCTCCGGCAACAATTTGTTCAAATGCGGTAATAGCTCCTGCATCAACCAACCTTGTTTGGATATAGGTCTTCATTTTTAACGTGTTGGCCAATTTAATCCAGTTATCAAAGTCGTTTTCATAATAGAAATCGTTATCCAGGTCTAAGCCATCTTCAGATCCTAAATTTACAATGGCTTCATCCAGAAGCGTTCTTACCGCAGTATAAATTTCGGCACCGCTATCTGGGTTTGGATTTAAATTAACAACATCAAAGGCTTCAGAATAAGGAACATCTCCAAAGGTATCAACCAAATTCATCATAATATAAGCCTCTATTACCTGGCCAACACCAATGTGCTTGTCAAGGTTTAGCTCTTCGGCCAGAATATTCATTTCGCGGATGTCTTTTATGTTTCCGTATGAATTTGTCCAGGCTGCATCGAAGCTTGCTGGACCAAAAGCATTTGGATAATTTCTTCCAAACAAATTTGTTACCCTGGTTAGGTCACTACTTGGGCCACTCAATTGATTTACAGATGTAGCTAATCTTATTTGAATTGCATTCATATAAAGATCAACACTGGCCTGAGTAGGGTTAAGTGCATTTGGATTTTCCAAATTATCCAGTTCTATGGTCTCGCAGGAATTAAAGGTGAGAATCCCCAGAGTTAGGAATAAAAGTATTTTTATTTTTTTCATGATTATCTATTTTTTAAAAAGTTGCTTTAACCGTAAATCCATATCTCTTTCCGCTTGGTCCATTCAGGAAATCAAAACCTCTACCGTTACCAACTCCTGTTCCTATAATGTTAGGATCAAAATTCACGCCTTCAGGAGTATTTAATGATTTGTAATATAAGTTATACCCCGCGGCTGTAAAGGAAAGGTTCCCTAAAGGTGTTCCGTCCAACCATTTTTTTGGTAAAGAGTATCCTAAAGATATTTCATTTAACCTAATAACCGAACCATCATAAACTTTTAATTCATCGGGCCCTTGCAGACCAATAACATCAAAATAATAGGTGGAATTGTTTATTTGAATATCGTTGGGAGTGCCATCTTCTAAAACACCCGGGAGAATAAAAGTTTCCAGTCTATCCTCGGTATCTGTAGTTAAACCTCTACCAAGCAGCGTTCCAATTGTTTCAGAATATATATCACCACCGTGGGTATAACTTACAAGAAAATTGAAATTGATTCCTTTCCAGTCCATACTATTGGATACGTTAAGAATGAAATCTGGAGTTGCGTCACCAATTACATTTGGTCCAACATCAATAATATAAATCCCCTGGCTGTTTACAAGGAAATTTCCATTAGCATCTCTGGCGATGCTTGATCCAATCATGGTTTGAAAAGGTCTTCCGGCAAAGGCAGCATTCCCTAAGTTGGAAAAACCTGAATAGGCAATAAATGGTTCACCTGCAGTGCCTTCAGGAGTATCCAGACCCAGGTCTATAACCGTAGACCGATATTTGGTATAGTTAGTATTAACATTCCAGTTAAACCCATCTCCTTCACTTTTAATAATTCCAAGACCTAAATCTAGTTCAAAACCATATCCTTCAAGTTCTCCAATATTGAATAAAGTACCTGTATACCCCGTAGTTGGGGGAAGGGGCCGGTCTGTAATAAGATCTGTAGTTTTTCTGGTATAATAAGAGAAGTCAAGATTTACGCGGTTATTTAAAAACCTTGTTTCAAAACCAACTTCTATCTCTTCGAAAAGTTCTGGGCTTAAAGCAGGGTTACCCAATGTATTTCCAGTGGTGTTTGAAGAAACCAGGGTTCCATCTGCTCTTATAAACCTTCTTGGAGTCAAAGCCAGGACATTTGCTACCGGATACCCTGAGGCAAAACCTGCAGAGGTACCATAACCTGCTCTTAATTTAAGATAGTTTAAACCTCCCGGAGAAGTTAAACCTTCAATAGCGGTGGTAGGTAAAAAGGAGATACTTGCACTTGGATAAAACTGGGTGTTTTCAATTTGATTTGAAACCCAGTCATTTCTGGCTGCAAGGTTTAGGTATAAATAGTTTTTGTATTCAAGATCTGCCTGGCCATACACACCTACAATATTTCTTTGGAAGGTTTGTTGGATTGGAGATTGCTCGGTAAAGTTAAAGTGTCTGAAGACATCAAAAACTATTTGACCACTACTTGCAACTCCGTCTCTGTCATATTTTGAATATTTTGAGGTGGCTCCCACAGTGAAGTTTAAGTCGAAATCTGATCCAAGTTCGTAATTTCCAATAAGCATAAAATTGTGATCCCAGATTGTATTCAAATTTGTATAGGAAGAATAGCTTCCCAATACCGGCCCGGCATTTGCTCCTATATTGGTTCCTATTTCATTCCTTTCAGAATAGATATCGTATCCAATACGGTACATTGCATTAAGATTATCGTTGATTTCGAAATTTACAGCCTGAGAACCAAATGCTCTGTTTGTCAATTGGTTTACATAACTGTTGTCTACGATCCAGTTGGGGTTTACAATTGCTTCATCCCCACGGTAATATACACTTGATCCCGTAAAAGGATTTTGATAAGGTAACTCATTTAACAACACGTTTCGTGGGGTATAAAAAATATCTGCGAAAACGGAAAGTCCTGTCCCTATAACACCTGAACCTGTACTTAAAGCAATTGGAGGAGTGTCAAAATCACTACGGGCATAATTCATTGTTCCACTGAAAGTAAACTTATTTGACAATATAGCCCTTCCTCCAACACTAAAGGAATTACGGTTTAATTTATTGCCAGGGGTAAAACCTTCATCATTTAAATGACCATAGTTAAAGTTATAAGAATATTTTCCATCTTCAGATCCACCTGCAACATTTATGTTTGTATTTATCGCAAGTCCTTTTCTGAAAAAGTCTTTTACGTT
>JAWOHC010000301.1:0-3589 GCA_046496275.1 Gillisia sp. | reverse complement strand
CGTGGAAGAATCCCAATCCCCACATTTTAGAGACCGATGAGAAATTTAAAATTTAAAAAAATAACCGATTCACAGGTAGAGATTTCAGAATTGATGCTTCCCTCCCGATCCAATTTTAATGGAAAAATTCATGGGGGGTATATTTTATCGTTGCTGGATCAAATCGCATTTGCGTGCGCTTCAAAACATTCTCAGGTATATTGTGTCACCGCTAGTGTAGATACGGTAGATTTCCTGGCGCCAATTGAAATTGGAGAACTTGTTACCATGAAAGCATCGGTAAATTATGTAGGTACAAGTTCTATGGTTATTGGAATACGCGTGGAATCAGAGAATATCCAGACCGGACAGGTAAAACACTGCAATTCCTCCTATTTCACCATGGTCGCTAAAGATGAAAGTGGAAAATCGGTTGCGGTACCAGGATTGATTCTTGAGAACGATCATGATGTTCGCAGGTTTGTAAAGAGCATGAAACGCTTAAAGATGAAAATCAAAAGAAAAAAGGAATTTCACGAAACTGATTTTTCTTCAGAAGAATACATGCACCTTATGGATGATCATAATGTAAAAGTTGAAATTCATTGAAATCCAACGGGTTTATAATAGCATTATTTGGCGCAATTATACTCGCTTATTTAGCTCCAACTGCCCTCCGGAATTTTCCGTTGGAAATTATTATAGACATAGGAATTGGACTCATATTTTTCTTTTACGGACTTAAACTTGCCCCTGCCGACCTGAAATTGGGCTTTTTGAACTACCCTTCCCATATTTTAATACAGCTTACTACCTTTGTCCTGTTTCCGCTGCTTACCTTTTTATTTATACCGGTTTTTGAAGGAGGGATTCAATCGGAGTTATGGCTGGCATTATTTTTTCTTGGGGTTTTACCTTCAACCGTATCATCCTCTGTTGTTATGGTTGCAATTGCCAAAGGAAATTTACCAACCGCAATCTTTAATGCAAGTATTTCCGGATTGATTGGAATTTTGGTAACCCCGCTATGGCTGAGTTTATTTCTTATGAAAACCGGGGATTTTGCTATTGTGGCCATTATCACCAAACTCCTGCTGCAAATTGTTTTTCCGTTATTGATTGGATTATTGCTTCAGCGCTGGCTGGGGAACTTTGCACGTAAAAACGGCCGGAAATTAAGTCTTTTTGATAAATCTGTGATTATTCTAATAGTATATTCCAGTTTCAGCAATTCCTTTAATTCCAATCTTTTGGAATCTATAAAGATGATGGATTTGCTAAAAATATCGATTATTGTTGTAATCCTTTTCTTTGCGGTCTATGGCATTACCGGGTATGCTTGTAAACTTCTCGGCTTCAACCTAAGAGATACGATAACAGTGCGGTTTGCGGGCACAAAAAAATCCCTGGTTCATGGTTCGGTTATGGCGAAAATTATCTTCGGAAGCAGTGCCAGCCTTGGATTATTACTTTTACCTATTATGTTGTATCATGTTTTACAGCTGCTTCTGGTAGCTGTTTTTGCTGAAAGATACCGGAAACAATGGATTAAGAAAGGGGAATTGGAATAATGCCCTAAAGATATAAGGCATATTTTGCTGCGTTTATTGTGAAAAGGATCCAGCCAATTACAAGAAGTAATCCGCCCAAAGGAGTTACAGGCCCCAGAAATCTTATTTTTTTTCCACTGGCAGCACTTAAAGTAAGCCCATATATACTGAACGAAAAAAGTATAATTCCAAGGATAAAACACCACGCCATAAAGACCTGTGAAGTTTCAATAAATGGAAAGCTAACTCCGGTTACAATTAACATCAACGCATGATACATTTGGTATTTTACTCCGGTTTCAAAACTTTTAAGTTGATCTTCGGTAAAGCGTTTTTTAAGGGCATGAGCCCCAAAAGCGCCAAATATAACAGCCAGGCCGCCAAATATTCCTCCAAAGGTTAATATGATTTCTTTCATTTTCTTAAATTTAAGTGAAATTAGAAGGCTAAAATGCCTTAACCCCGGTAAAGGCTGCAATTTATGGTATCTTTGATTCAAAATAAAAGAGTTATGAAAAAATCATTTTTTATAGGAGCCTTATGCGCTCTATTTATTACCAGTTGTAGCCCTAAAATTGTTGGCACATGGAATGTTGATCGTTATGAAATAGATAATCAGAAAGGTCAAAATGTAACCACGAGAAATGCGGGTGAAATTGTGATGCACAAAAATGGAACCGGGGAAAAAAATATTAACTATAATATGTTTAGTTCTGAATTTAGCGATGTGTTGAATTTTAAATGGCAACGGCAAGATGATATTTTAACACTTTCTACCACAAACCAAAAAGAAAAATCTGATTTTGACAAAACCTGGTTTATTATCACTGATAAAAAGGACAAGCAATTATGGAAATCAACCGATGGAAGTAATACGATCCAAATAATTGAGTTGAGCAAAAAATAATCTTCGATAAATTCAACAAAAAAGGCTGCCCTCTCAGGCAGCCTTTTTCTTTGGAAATTAAATTTGAAACTATTTGCTCAAATACATTTTTCTTCTGGAGTACAGATCATAAAACGCATCATCCCTAAGGCTGTCAATAAATAGAATGCTTTCTCCCGTACTTTTCATTTCAGGTCCTAACTGCTTGTTAACCTTATGGAATTTATCAAAAGAAAATACCGGTTGCTTGATAGCATATCCTTTTAACTGCGGATTAAATTTAAAGTCTGTAACCTTCTTTTCTCCCAACATAACCTTGGTAGCGTAATTCACATAAGGTTCACCGTAGGCTTTTGCAATAAAAGGCACTGTACGCGAGGCACGTGGATTGGCTTCAATGATGTACACTTTGTCATCCTTAATGGCAAACTGGATATTGATGAGTCCCACGGTATTTAATGCTAACGCAATTTTATTGGTATGATCTATTATTTGTTGCATTACAAGGTTACCTAAATTAAACGGTGGAAGTAATGCATTTGAATCTCCGGAATGAATCCCACAAGGCTCAATATGCTCCATGATTCCAATGATATAGACATTTTCACCATCACAAATCGCGTCGGCTTCTGCTTCAATAGCGCCATCCAGATAGTGATCCAGCAGTAATTTATTATTTGGAATAGACCTAAGAAGGTCTATTACGTGTGCTTCCAGTTCATTTTTATTGATTACAATTTTCATCCCCTGGCCCCCCAAAACATAGGATGGCCTAACCAAAATAGGAAAATCCAGTTTTTCTGCAACAGCAAGCGCTTCGTCAGCAGTTTCGGCTACCCCAAATTCAGGAAATGGAATATTGTTGGCTTCCAGTAATTTTGAGAAGCTTCCTCTATCTTCGGCTAAATCCAGCGCTTTATAGCTGGTTCCCATGATCCTTATTCCATAACGGTCGAGCTTTTCAGCTAGCTTCAGGGCCGTTTGTCCTCCCAGTTGAACGATCACCCCAACAGGGTTTTCGTGACGAATAATGTCATAGATATGTTCCCAAAAAACCGGCTCGAAATAGAGCTTATCTGCTACATCAAAATCGGTAGAAACCGTTTCTGGATTACAATTGATCATGATGGTTTCATATCCACATTCGGAAGCAGCCAAAACCCCATGAACACAG
>JAWOHC010000269.1:0-5627 GCA_046496275.1 Gillisia sp. | reverse complement strand
GGATCAATTTCTGAAATATATGATATTAAAACCCGGCATTTTGCAGTAGACGTAGTTGTTCCAAAAAATTCACCGGTGAAAGCAGTTGCCGATGGCAGAGTGATCTTTTCAGAATGGAGCGCCAATACCGGTTATGTGATGATTATTGAACATAATTACGGCCTGATTTCCGTATATAAACACAACTCCTCTCTTGCCAAGGAACAGGGTGATTTTGTTAAATCCGGAGAGGTGATTGCCGCGGCAGGCTCTACAGGTGAATACAGCACAGGTCCCCACTTGCATTTTGAACTATGGAAAGAGGGAAATCCTGTAAATCCAACAGATTATATTGATTTTGATTAACTATTTATGTCTATAAAATCCTTTTCAGCTAAACTTTTTGCCGGATACATCCGGCGTAAAATAGATTCGTGGGCTACCCACCCTATAGAAACCCAGGAACGGGTATTTAAGGATCTTATAAAATTCGCCAAAAATACCCGCTTTGGAAAAGATCATAATTTCCAAAATATCACATCTCACCAGGATTTCATCAAAAATGTTCCTGTAAGAGATTATGAGGAGCTTCGGTTTTATGTAGATAAAATGGTTGCCGGCGAAATAGATATTTTATGGCCCGGGAAACCCCTTTACTATGCAAAAACCTCCGGAACAACAAGCGGAGCAAAGTATATTCCGCTTACCAAGGAATCCATGCCAACGCATATCAATGCTGCCAGAAATGCTATTTTATGCTATATAGCCGAAACTGGAAAAGCAGAATTTGTAGATGGTAAAATGATCTTTTTACAGGGAAGTCCGGAACTGGAAGATAAAAATGGAGTGAAACTGGGAAGACTCTCCGGAATTGTAGCGCATTATGTTCCCGCGTATCTTCAAAAAAACAGAATGCCCACGCTGGAAACCAATTGCATTGAAGATTGGGAAGCCAAGGTGGATGCTATTGTGGAGGAAACTAAAGCGGAGGATATGACGGTAATAAGCGGAATTCCCTCCTGGGTACAAATGTATTTTGAACGACTTTATAAGAAAACAGGAAAGGCTGTAGGCGATCTTTTCCCAAATTTTAACCTGTTTATTTATGGCGGGGTGAATTATGAACCCTATCGCGCAAAATTTGAAAACCTGATAGGCAGAAAAGTTGATAGTATTGAGTTGTACCCTGCTTCAGAAGGGTTTTTTGCCTTTCAGGATAAACAGGATGAAAAAGGAATGTTGCTTCAGCTGGATTCAGGAATATTTTATGAATTTATTAAGGCAGATGAATTTTTTGAAGCCAATCCTTCAAGATTAGGTGTTGGAGCGGTTGAAACCGGAGTTAATTACGTGATGATCATCTCTACAACAGCCGGTTTATGGGGATATAATATTGGAGATACCATCCAGTTTACCTCATTGGCTCCCTACCGGATAATAGTTTCCGGAAGGATCAAACATTTTATTTCGGCGTTTGGGGAACACGTGATAGCAAAAGAAGTGGAATTTGCAATGCAGGAAGCTACAGAAAAAACTTCCGCGAGAATTTCAGAATTTACCGTGGCTCCCCAAATTACTCCTGGTGGAGATGAATTACCATACCATGAATGGTTCGTGGAATTTGAGCAGGAACCTGAAAATATGAATGAATTTATTGAGCTTTTGGACAAATCCATGCAGGAGCAAAATTCTTATTACCTAGATTTAATTGAAGGCAGGATCCTTCAGAAGTTAAAAGTCACAACAATTCCCGAAAATGGGTTTCAACAGTATATGAAATCTATAGGAAAACTGGGTGGACAAAACAAATTACCAAGGTTATCAAACGATCGAAAAATCGCCGATGAACTTGAGAAAATAAAAAAGAAGTAGAAAAGAATGGGAAATTTCAAATTGATGGGGAGAACCCGGGCACAGGAGAGCACCAATGCCATTGAACGCATGTATATCACCATGCGGCATTTGTTTAATCGCGGATTTTATAAGCCAATGGGAGTTTCTGGAGATACCTTAAGGGAATCGCTAATGACATTAAGACCCGAAATTTATGGCTCCATAGCCGATGAAAAAGTGGAACTTGAAGGCCTTTTATATGTTATAGACCGGTTACCAAAAGGGATTGAAGAGTGCAGGTATATTAATTTAACCAGTGATGAGGGCTATGCCAATTCACATTTTAAGCCTATTGTTCCCCCAAAAAGACGGAGAAATTGTTACCGGATCGATGAGGAACAAATGAATATTGAAATTACCAGGGGGCGGTCCGAGATCTACGATATCCTAACGCACTTAACCTTTTTGTTTATGGAATCGCATAAAATAATGCGAAGGGTGATTATTGATGAAGATGGGGAGTTAACAAGGGATTGGAGAAAACTTGAAGAAGCAGTTCTAAAAAAGGATCTAACACAAATTGAACGTGAAATAGCCTTAACCCATACTTCAAATATCCTGGGAAGGACATTTAAGGAAGTTACACTGCTTTATCCAAAATTCATGATTCCCGAAAATGAAGAGCGTTTTTTACACATTATCTATTGGCTGGGTAAATTGGCAATTGAGGAAACCATAGAATCCAATAAGCGTATCGTTACTTTTAGCCCGGTTTTACGGGAACGCCTTGGTCATCACATCCATGGAGAAATTTGGGCAGATTCCATTAAAAAGCACTTGCTGGAACTTAACTTAATGCATCGTCCAATTCATATTATTAGTGCAAATATGCATAGCGTAATGAACACTTTGTATACTCCAATAGCTTTTAAAGAGGAGTTGAAGAAGAAAAGTTCGATGGAATTATATGAAGAATTAAGTGATACTGCCAATGGACAGTTGCGCAACAAGGTGATGAAAGTTGCTTTGGAAAACGGCATGAAATTTCTTGAAGATTTTAGCGGGGCTTACATCGATGTACAGATATTTGACACCTCCAAATTAAAAAACGGGTATAGAAATTCAGGATTTGAAGATAAACCAGAAGATGAAAAGCCTGTGATTGTAGTAATGGATTATGCTTTTGGAGAACAGGCTTATGAAACCATGGATGAGCTCCTGAAACCTTATAATTTTGAGGGAAATGAGATCCACTTAAATGCGAGATCAATTTCCATCATGGGAAAAGCAGGAATTTTAGATGGAGGAAAAGGCGATATTATGATCCCTTCTGCGCATATTTTTGAAGGTACGGCAGATAATTATCCCTTTAACAATGAGCTAAAAAAATCTGATTTTGAAGAAAACGAAATTAAGGTGGTTGATGGATCTATGATCACGGTTTTGGGAACTTCTTTACAGAATAAGGATATTCTAAGATTTTTTCAGGAATCAACCTGGAATGTTGTAGGGCTGGAAATGGAAGGCGCCCATTATCAAAAAGCGATTCAGGCAGCTTCAAAACTTCGCGGAAATATAAGTGAAAACGTACAAGTGCGGTATGCCTATTATGCTTCAGATAATCCCTTGATAACCGGGAGTACCCTGGCATCGGGTGGATTGGGAACTACCGGGGTAAAACCTACCTATCTTATCACAGAAAAAATATTGGAACAAATATTCAATTCATAATAAACCTATGCAATTTCAACAAACTCCATTAAAGGATTGTTTCGTGGTAACTCCAGAGATTTTCAAGGATCACAGGGGAATTTTCGTGGAAGCTTATCATAAAAAAAAATTTAAGGAAGCCACGGGCCTGGAAATCGAGTTTGTACAGGACAATCAATCAGTCTCAAAAAAGGGGGTTTTAAGAGGTCTGCATTTTCAGGAAGGGGATTTTGCACAGGCGAAACTGGTGCGGGTTATTTACGGAGAAGTACTGGATGTAGTAGTTGATCTTAGGCCCAACTCTCCAACCTTCAAAAAAACACACAAAATTATTCTGAATGATGAAAATCAACATCAGCTTTTTGTGCCCCAGGGTTTTGCGCACGGGTTTATAACACTTTCTGAAACTTCGGTTTTTTCCTATAAATGTGACCGGTTTTATCATCCTGGATCAGAATTTGGAATTAGCTATAACGATCCTTCCCTTGCAATTGACTGGGGATTTCCGGAAGAAAAAATGATTTTATCTGAAAAAGACCTTAAATTACCAACTTTAAACGAACTCTTTCAATAAATAGCAGCATATGCAAACAGTTTTAGTCACCGGCGCCTCGGGTCAATTGGCATCCTGCATTAAAAAGTTTTCCGAAACTGAAGATGCTATCGATTGGCTGTTCATGGATTCTTCGGAAATTGATATTACTTCAAAATGCGATCTTGAAGAGTGTTTTAAAAGCAAACAAATTGATTATTGCATCAACACTGCAGCCTACACCAATGTAGAAAAAGCCGAATCGGAACAGGAAAAAGCCTTTAAGGTAAATGCCGAAGCGGTTAAAAATCTCGCTGTAATTTGTAAAAAAAACAGCACTGTCTTGATCCATGTCTCCACAGATTATGTTTTTGACGGAAAGGCAAGCAAGCCCTATTTAGAAACAGATACCACGAATCCAATCAATGTTTACGGGGCTTCAAAACTTAAAGGAGAAACCAGTATTCAGGAAAATATGAATGAATATTTTATTTTTAGGACTTCCTGGTTATTTTCTGAATTTGGTCATAATTTTTACAAAACTATCCTAAAGAAAGCTGCTGAAAATACAACCTTGAATATTACCACTGCACAAACAGGAACACCTACAAATGCAAATCATTTGGCACAATTGATCCTGAAACTTATCCGGGAGAAAAATACAAATTATGGACTGTATCATTTCAGCAATTTGGGAGAAACAACCTGGTATGGCTTTGCAGAAGAGATATTAAGGGTTTCAAACAATTTGGAGAAGATTAAGCTAAATGAGGACAATTCTTATCAAACAATTGCAGCCAGACCAGCATATAGTGTACTAAACAAGCAAAAGTTGATAGAAACCTTAAAGTTCACGCCAGTTTCCTGGGAAGAAGCTGTAAGGGAGGTCTATCAAACAGAAAATGTTAGTATATAAATGGATCTTACCAATAACATATAACTATTTATGGCAAAAAGAATATTGATCACAGGCGCGGCTGGATTTTTGGGATCTCATTTATGCGACAGGTTTATCAAAGAAGGTTTTGAGGTAATTGGAATGGATAACCTTATCACGGGCGATATGAAAAATATTGACCATCTGCTAAAAGAAGAAACCTTTGAATTCTATCATTATGATGTAACAAGATTTGTTCACGTAGCCGGAGATTTGGATTATATTCTCCATTTTGCTTCCCCTGCCAGTCCGATAGATTATTTAAAAATTCCCATTCAAACTTTAAAAGTTGGATCCCTGGGGATTTTGCATTTGCTGGGGCTGGCAAAGGAAAAAAATGCACGAATCCTTATCGCTTCTACTTCTGAGGTGTATGGTGATCCGCTGGTGCACCCTCAAAATGAAGATTATTACGGAAATGTAAATTCTATAGGCCCGCGTGGGGTGTACGATGAAGCAAAGCGTTTCCAGGAATCCATGACCATGGCCTATCACAGGTTTCACGGTGTTGAAACCCGTATCGCACGTATTTTTAACACCTATGGTCCACGAATGCGTTTAAACGATGGACGGGTAATTCCCGCGTTTATTGGGCAGGCACTGCGTGGAGAAGATCTTACTGTTTTTGGGGAGGGT
>JAWOHC010000261.1:0-5576 GCA_046496275.1 Gillisia sp. | reverse complement strand
CCGAATTACAAGCCCTAAACCGAAAACCCATGTATATTAAAGACTGGGTGACACGCCTGGATGATTTTTTGACCACGACCGGCAATGAAATTTTAGACCATAAAGGCATTGTAAGCCACGAACAAGCTTTGGCCAAAGGCCATAAAGAATACGATCGCTTTAAAGAAAAAACCAACGACCAACTCTCTATGGTGGAAAAAGATTTTATAAAACAGATAGAACAAACCCAACAACAGCTTAAAAACAAACAATAATATGAAATGAGCATAACGACATTTGAAAGAGCAATTCTGCTTTTTTACGGGAAACCACATGGAAAGCTTTAAGAAAATATTTAGATTTACATCTGTGATGCCCATAACTTCCGACTTTCCCTACTCATCGGATAAAAGCTAATGAAACAATGAGAGTTGAAATTGTTTTTGAAACCTATAATTATATACTACTACGCCCAATAACTTACCCTAAATTATAATGACCCAACAAGAAATAAAAGCCCTGGAAAAAGATCTCTGGGATTCGGCAGATGATTTAAGAGCCAATTCCACTCTTAAAATGTGGCCTCTTTCCCGGGGTATATAACCATCGATATGAAAGGATTTAATTTGGGAAACATCTAAAGTTATTCCTCCGTGGGTAATGATCTCTGGTTTTAGCATTGGTTTTTGAATTGATTAGAATTTATTGAATAATTCTGTTTTTTGTAAGCACTTTGATTGTGCTTATGCATTTGAAATTTAATTTTTCTTACCCCCTGCATTTTCCTTTACTTTCACGAATTCCCATTCCACTTCTCCCAAATCAATTGTGTTCGCCATTTTCATTTCGAGGAGACTTCCATATACCTGAGGAATGGAAACATGGAGAGTTATCTCGTAACCTCCAAAAACACCTTCAGACAGATGAACCCGGTTATAATATTTTATCTCTTCCTGGATATGCTGGTATTGCTCTTCAGATAAGGTAATCTCCAGTTTTCTCATTTGTGATTCATTTATAGTACAAATTTAAGAGTCGATCACGACAAGAAGTGACGTTTAATAAATTGATGGTAATTGAATTTAAAAGAAGACGCCTTAAAACTTATTCCTGCGATTCTGACACCAATTAATTCCCTCAGGCTTTCATTCCAATAAATCTATTCCATTCCTTTTTCAATTTCAAAGAAAGAATAGTGCTATAAAAACAGCTAAAACAAGCACAGACCCCACGCCAAGGCCAAACCCAATTAAAAAATTATATCGCATCTCTTTCTTTATAAAAGATTTTGGGATATAATATTTCAATATTTCGTCTCGCACGTAATAAAAGTAGTTCAGGATGAGGAGACTCCATTGCGGTTTTCCGTAAGGTTGGAGTTTTTTTCTGAATTCCTTACTCTTTCCCTTTATCGTCCAGGGAGTTCTTAAACACAGATATGCTATTGCGATTTAGATAATTGCCCTGAGTGCGGAAAAGTTGAATTTTTTATTCCTGAGAAATGATTATAACAATTCAATAAATAGGAGGTTAGGTTTTGTATGGACTTATTTGAATTGAATTCTTCTTTTTTTTTAAAAATGTGGGTATTATGAGAAATTTTCAGCCCTAAGATTTAAACCAACTAATCGCATTTTTTTTTGAAAAAGGACGTCCTATTCCTTTGAAAATGTAGGGTTTAACCTGCAATATTAGGGAATCTTAATTTGTTAAAATCTTAATTCTTTTCGCTATATTTAATAGACAAAATTGAAAAACATGAATGCAATAAAAAACAATCTTCTGGGATTAGCACTTTGCTTGTTTACAACTATTGTATCTGCTCAGGTTGATCAGGTTTCCGTTGTAAAAAACGATGCAGGAATGAAATTAGTAGTCAATGGCAACGATTTTATGATCAATGGTATGAATTGGGATTATATCCCTATTGGAACCAATACAGTGAATGCTAACTTTTGGAAGAAATCCGATGATATTATTAAAGCCGGACTGGATTCAGAAATGTCACTTTTAAAAAACATGAATGTCAATGTGATACGTCAGTATACCGGTGTCCCTGCAAGATGGATCAGGTATATCTACGAAAACTACGGTATCTACACGATGCTCAATGATTCTTTTGGTCGCTATGGATTAACCTTAGATGGTGTCTGGGTTCCAGTTACAGATTACTCTGAACCTCGTACACAAAAGTTCCTCTTATCTGAAGTGGAAAAATTGGTAAAAGAATATAAAAACACACCTGGTTTGCTGATGTATTTGTTGGGAAATGAGAATAATTATGGACTTTTCTGGGCAGGTACTGATACAGAGGATTTTCCCGATGATGAGGAAGAAAAAAAGTTTATAGGAGAATCGCGTGGAAGACCTATGTACAGATTAATGAATGAAGCTGCTAAAATAATCAAAGCGAATGATCCATCTCACCCTGTAGCGATATGCAACGGAGATGTGCTATTCATAGATATTGTTGCAGACGAATGTAAGGATGTGGATATTTTTGGTGTTAATATGTATCGGGGTGAATCCTTTGGAGATGCTTTTCAAGTCGTGAAGGATAAACTTAATATACCAATCATGTTTACAGAGTTTGGAGCTGATGCATTTAATGCTATCGAGCTGGCAGAGGATCAAAAGTCTCAGGCGTTTTATTTGGTAAATAACTGGAAAGAGATCTATGAAAATGCAGCTGGTTTAGGAAAAACCGGAAATTCTATTGGTGGTTTCACTTTTCAATTTAGTGATGGATGGTGGAAATATGGTTTTAATGAAAGAATAAATGCAGACAAACATGATATCACTGCGACCTGGTCCAATGCAGCATATCAAAGAGACTATCAAATTGGCGAAAATAATATGAATGAGGAGTGGTTTGGTATCTGTGCCAAAGGCCCAACAAATGAAAGAGGCTTATATGATCTCTATCCACGTGCTGCTTATTACGCATTAAAAGAAGCACACCAGTTAAATCCATATGAAGAGGGTGTTACCCCTGAATTTATTAAAAATCATTTTGATAATATCCAATTAACGGATGCCGTTTTAAGAGCTCGCGGAGATAAAGCTGCCTTAGGAAATGCAACTAATAACAAGATACGCGTCAGCAATTTAAGAGCCGAATTTACAACCTTTAATACTGGGGGTAGTTTAATCACAACACCAGATGACCCAGTCTCAGGTGATTTAAACTACCCAAATCAATTAGGTTTTGATCATATGCAGTCTTATTATGTAGGTATTGAAGGCAACCCGACTTCAAATATGCGTGCCAATGTAAATTTTAATATTCTTGGTCATGTTGCAGAAAACCCCATAGATGAGATCTTTTATGAGAATAGAGGGCGACCCCGCTCGGTAAATACAGATCAAGGGACAGTGGAAATTACCGACTTAAATCGTGTCCAGGTATATAGTGCTGAATATGAATGGAACGCTAAAGATTTTGATTTAAGAGGGTTTTATCGTACCGGTCATTATCATTGGGGTTATGAAGGCGACTTTTTCGGATTATATCGCGAAGCAAACTATGGCCCAAACCTGGATATTTATAATGGCGAATTTCTTGGATTTGAAATTGATGGTAAAAGAAGTTTAGAAGGTTTAAAAGCAGCATTTGGGCCTCAACTCTGGTGGGGAGCAAACCCGGCTGTCTTATTAAAATATAGTCGAAAAATAGGTAAATTTGATATTAGCGGGATGTATCATGAAGATATAGACCAGGCATCCAATGTTGAATCTTCAATTGCCATTCCACTTCCACAAACCCGCAGAGCGACGCTTCATATTAAAAGAGAATTTGGAGCTTTCGGACTTGAAGTTGGAGGTATTTGGGGAGGTGAGCCATTAAATGGCAGAGAATTTCAAATCGCTGAAAATAACCCAAATTTTAATCCGGAGGCACCTAATTCTGAACCAAAATACATTATTTATACAGATAAAGTTAATGCAGAGGATAACTGGGGTGGAAAAGCGAAAATAACCTTTATGAACGGGCCTTTTAACTGGTATGCTCAAGCGGCGGCCATGGGCCTGGTTGCTTATGGTGGTGAAGATCAAACATTAACATTTACCGGATGGAGACTAAAAGATAGTGGCAGCGGAAACCAAACCAACTTTCTTTCAGGATTTACCTATACTATAGATAATTTTCAAATTGCACCAAACTTTTTATGGCAAAAACCCATCGTTGATGCAATGCCAAACGATGTTCAGGCGCCTGGAAGACTTAGAAATATACTGGACGATCCATTTTCCGTAAGAGCAAATAGAGAAACAGTAGCAGGAGAGCTTCTGCTTACCTACGACCCTACACCTGCAACCTGGATGTACGATTGGGATAATGACAGGACTGAAGACGCTAAGTTTGCACTAAGTGCCGGATTTGTTTACCGTCATCACCCAACAGCGCAAGATGCTGCAATAGGATTTTTAAAAGATCGTACTTCCTTTGCATTTCCAAATTCAGCCCCTGCACGTGATCTATGGGAAACAAATGCACGGATTGTTTCTAAAATAAGGCCAGATTTAGGTTTAATCGCAAATATTTACTTTGGCAATGCACAACCAAATGGAGGTGATGAAAGGTTGATTGAACGTGTTGGAGGTGATATTAGATTAATATATAACAAAATTAAGCTGGTACATTCCTTTAAAATTAATGACTGGGGACCTTTTGATTATCACCGCGATTTCAACCTAACCTATCCGGTGCAGTTAATGTTGGATTTATCAACTTCAGTAGGGAAGCCAGATTGGTTTATTTTACCAGATACCAAAATTGGATTACGTGGCACATGGCGTTCTCTGAATGAATATTCTCCCCGATATCTTCCAAATGTTGCAGAAGAATTTGCCCCTGCACCTATTATAAGCCCTGTTGGATTTAACAATGGAAATGAATGGGAATTCAGAACCTATGTACACATCAATATTGGAAAATAAAAAGTTTATAAATATGAAAAACTTACAATTTATTTTAAAGATCTCACTTCTTTTAGGATTCATATTTACTGTGGCGGTAGGTTGTGAGAGGGAAGTGTCAGATGAGGTGACATTTGCATCTTTTCCAAAAACCGCAGAAGTTTTTATAGATGGTTTTAGTGGCGGTTTGGAATATTTACCCTTTGATGGATCTGTATTAAACGCATTTTCTGTAGACCAGGAAATAAAATATGAGGGATCGGCCTCTATGCGATTTGACGTTCCAAACGTTGGGGATCCTGCAGGAGCTTTCGCAGGAGCTATTTTCCCCGATTTTAGCGGACGTAATCTATCAGGCTATGACGCACTTACCTTTTGGGCAAAAGGCACTATTCCCGGGACCATTAATGAAATTGGTTTTGGAAACGATTTTGGTGAGAATACGTTTATGGTCACGATGCGGAATGTACAGTTAACTACGAATTGGAGAAAATATATTATCCCTATTCCGGATCCTCAAAAATTAACACTTGAAAAAGGCATATTTTGGTATGCTGAAGGCCCGGAAAATGGGAACGGTTACAGCTTTTGGATCGATGAATTAAAATTCGAGAAACTGGGCACCATTGCACAACCACAACCGGCCATTTTTAATGGTTTAGATGAGGTTTCGGCTG
>JAWOHC010000223.1:0-8390 GCA_046496275.1 Gillisia sp. | reverse complement strand
CCTGGGTTGGGGCATAGCGTTCCCGCAGCGACCTACTTACACAGCTGGAGTTTGTTTTTTTAAATCTGGTGTTGTTCGTTAAAGCTCACCATCCAATTCACTCCAAATTTATCTGTTAGCATCCCGAAATAGTCACCCCAAAATGTGTTTTCGAGAGGCATGTTAATCTGCCCACCCATTGCTAAATCATTAAACAATTTGTTCGCCACTTCTTTACTATCGGCTGTGATAGAAATTGAAAAATTATTTCCCTGCACAAATGATGTCGCCCACTCACCAACGGTGTCACTTCCCATTAAAATAGAAGTACCTATAGGTAATCCTACGTGCATAATTTTGTGCTTTTCAGCTTGGGCAGCCTGGAATTCCTCACTGTCGGGCATTTCTTCATAGCGACCCAGGTAGGAGAATTCTCCGCCAAATACAGATTTGTAATAGTTAAATGCTTCCTCGCAATTTCCATTAAAGTTTAAATAAGTGTTAGTTGTTACCATTATTTAATTATTTAAAAGTGAATTATTTATTTTTGGCTCGAATAAAAATCATTTCGCCTGCAGTAGTCAGAATTCCCATTCTCAATGCCAATCATCCCTGGCATCACATAGCTATCAAATCAAAAACCTCCCGGCAAGTTCATGAGGTATGAACTAGAAAACACTTTTAAAAATCCGATGCAAGCCCCGGGGAAATAAACCCTCTATGAGGGATTAAAATTCAGCCTGGCATAGGCTGTCATTTGGCAATATCCTATTTCCACAGAACGTTTAATTTTGTTTGGAGCACACTATAATATACGAAAAAATAAAACTTATTAATCTGATTATTAGCAAATTACTTTATTTTTACAGAGTTGCTTTAAGCAATCCCAAATACTGAACCTTTCCCGATTTCAACCTTTCCTTTCAGCTGATTTTTTTTACATTATTTGTATCAAGTTATGAGTATTTTAAAGGAGCTCAGAGGAAAAAAGTTTCACTGGTTGCTTAACCGAAGTGTCCCTCCGGGAACATTGATTTTTTTTTCTTAAGAAAATATTGATATCCTGCATAAGAAAACCGATATTTATTACAGGTATCATGTTTTCAATTTTCAACGATATATTTCCATGATAAAAATTCTTTTTTTTAGTACGAAAACCTATGACGAGGAGTTCTTTACCTCCGCTAACAAGGCATTTGGGTTTAAGCTTAAGTTTATGGAAGTACCGCTGAACAAAAGCACAGCGGTACTGGCGAAAGGGCATGAGGTAGTATGTGTATTTGTAAATGATATTGTGAATCCTGAAGTGCTGCAGGAGCTCTCCGTACAGGGCGTACGCCTGATTGCCCTGCGCTGTGCAGGCTTCAACAATGTTGATTTAAACGCCGCTGAGGCTTTAGGCATAAAAGTAGTGAGAGTGCCCGCTTATTCGCCTTACTCCGTAGCCGAACATACCATTGCCCTCATACTTACCCTTAACCGCAAAACCCACCGTGCCTACAACAGGGTTAAGGAGGGAAACTTTGCCTTACAGGGTTTAATGGGGTTTGACCTACACGGAAAAACAGTGGGGCTTATCGGCCTGGGGAAGATTGGTATGGCTACAGCCAGAATACTGCTAGGTTTTGGCTGCAGGGTGTTAGGCTACGATATCGCCAGGCCAGCCGAAGCAGGAAGTATTGGAATCGAGTTTACTGATCTTGATTTTTTATATAGTCATTCCGATATTATTTCACTGCATTGCCCCTTAACCCCTGATACCTACCACCTCATAAAGAAGGAATCCATCCGGAAAATGAAAAATGGCATTATGCTCATCAACACCAGTCGGGGGGCTCTCATCGATAGTAAAGCCGTCATTGAGGGTCTGAAACAGGAGCAGATAAGTTATCTGGGGCTGGACGTGTATGAGGAAGAAGCAGACCTTTTCTTTGAAGACCTTTCCAACAAGGTCATCAAAGATGATGTTTTTATGCGTCTTCTTTCTTTTAACAATGTCCTCATTACGGGACATCAGGCCTTTTTTACCAGCAATGCACTTGAAAAAATTGCCGAAATAACCCTGGAAAATGTCAGGGAATTTGGGGAAGGCACTCCTTTACAGAATGAGGTAAACCTTAGCTGAATTTTCTTTCTATGGTTTATTTTCTCTCGCTTTTACCCATTCTTATCCTGATAATCCTTTCCTTAACCAAAGGGGTTAAGGAAGCCGTTATGATAGGGTTTGCAATTACCAGTGTCCTGTTCTTTTACTGGGAAGCTTCCTTTAGTCATTATTTGGGAAGCATGGGCGCAGCCTTTCTCACTACGGTGAATATTTTGATGATTGTGTTTGGTGCCCTTTTTTTATACAATATCATGCAAGGCGCAGGCCTGATTTCACAAATCAGCCACTCCTTAGATAACTTACATCCTTCAAAAGAAGTAAAATTTTTCCTGATAGCCATTTGTCTTACGGCATTTTTTGAAGGAGTAGCCGGTTTTGGCACCCCTGGTGCGATTGTTCCCCTGCTACTAATCGCTATGGGCTTTAATGCCGTTTTGTCCGTATCTGTAGTATTGTTATTTGATGGACTGTTTGCGATTTTTGGCGCCGTTGGAACGCCCATCATTACAGGCTTGCAGCTGCCCCTGGACCTCACGCATGACCAGGTCCAACAAATTGGTTTTACCGCTGCGGTTATTGGTATAATTGTCCAGTTTTTTATTTTATTTGCAATATTCAGGATGTTTGCTCAAATGCAAAATCCAATACAACATAAAGGGAAAATTTTGCTCCTTTTTACTTTTTTTGCGCTTCCCTTTTGCCTGTTTGCATGGTTGGTGCCAGATTTAGCCACTATACTGGCCGCACTTGTGATGCTAATTCTATCCATATTTTATTTAAAAGGAGACAAGGGGAAGATTAATTTACGCCCCTGGCTACCTTACGGAATTCTGGCCATTTTACTCCTTTTACCGAAATTATCCGATCCCTTAAACCGATGGATTGGTTGGGATTTTTCTTTTATGGATATGTTCGGGTCTGGTTTAAATGCATCCATCAAACCCCTGCAGTCGCCGCTCATCCCTTTTATTATTGTAGGGATTGGAGTATCATTGTACAAAAAAAGCAAGTCTTATTATTTAGTTGAGTCTTCTGTTAAGCTATGGCAGGTGTTTGTTGTTCTCTTTCCTTCTGTTGCAATAGCTCAATTAATGATCAACTCAGGTGTTCAACAGCCATCTATGGTTAATAATATTGCCGATCTCCTTAGTAATTTGGGTAATGGGTATACCTTGTTAAGTCCTTTATTAGGAATAATAGGCGCTTTTATAACCGGAAGCACCACTATTTCAAATGTAGTTTTCGGGCCTTCGCAGCTGGAAACAGCCAACCTTCTGAATCTGAATCCGGACATAATCCTGTCTTTACAATTGACGGGTGCAGGAATTGGAAATGCTATTTGCCTGTTTAATATCATTGCAGCAGCTTCCGTAGCCAACCTTAAGAATTACAAAGAGGTGTTGACCCGGAACATGGTTCCAACCATACTCGCAGGGCTTATTGCAGGTGTTTTGGGCTGGTGTATAATTGAATTTCTATAAGCCCTATTCCCGGCTTCCGCTTAATCTGATTGCTTTTCCACACTTCCAGTCTCCGAATCCCTGGCCAAAATTAAAGTATCCCGCTTAAATGTCCCCTGAGACAATTTGTTTCCGTCAAACCATTGACAAATTACATCTCCCTCCTTGAACCCTTGCAGTTTAATAAATTCGTCTGCTGCCTTTAGCTGAAAATTTGATTTGTCTGATCCAATAAAACGCAATATTGACATTTTAGGTCCACCTGCATTTAATTGAACCACATCTGTAACTTTTAGATCTTCCATAATCTTGTTTTTAAATTTTTATTTACTATTCCGTTAAAATTCTGATATCTGGTAAGGGAAATCAATTCATTATTTATTTAATTCAATACTGTTAATGTCCGCATTACTTTTTGCTATAAAAGCGGGAAATTTCAGCGATTTACTATTGTATGTTAATGGAAAAATCCTACATTTTAAAGTGGGAATTTGGGGAAAGCACTCTTTATCAGAATGAGGGAAACCTTAGCTGAATTTGCTTTCTATTGTTTTTTTCCTCTCACCCACATAAAGGAAAAAGAGTAAAGAATTCAGAAAAAACTGAAGCTTTACGGAAATCCGCAATGCATGCTCCTCATCCTGAACTACTTTTGTTCAATGAAAGACGAACTATTGAAATACTATATCCCAAAATCCTTTATAAAAAAAGAGATTAGATATAATTTTTTAATTGGATTTATTCTTGGCCTGAGCACTGCGCTTGTTGCAGGTATTCTTATAGCACTATTCTTTCTTTGAAATTTTAAAAGCCAGGGAATAAATTTATTGGGATGAATGCCCCGTGAATAAAGCAGCTACAGAATAGCTATACTTCGTCTTTCAGAAAGGCGACTTCTCGCCCATTTCCATTTCCGCTACCTTCCAAACACCTTCCTCTTTGATCAACTTATAAGTAACGGGCTGATCTTCATAAACAGTTGAAAATTGAACCCAGCCGATATTGCCATTTTCGGTTTCCCGAATCACTTTAAAATAGGAATTCCGATTGTCTACACCAGGAACAATTTCCTGAAGGTCCATAAAGGATTCAAAGCTTTCTTTTGTGGTGTGACTTTCAAGAACGGAAAAATTTTTCTGATAAAAACTCTCTACCACAATTTGGGCAGCCTCAGTATGGGAACATTCTGCTTCTGAACAGGCCAGGCAAAACACCAGTATCAACAGGAATACAATCTTCTTCATAATTCAATTAATTTTGAATAATTATTACTATACTCTTAAACAGTTGGTTAACTAAATTCCCATATAACATATCTGGGTAAATTCTATTTGTCTGCCAAGGTTATTTTTCCGTTTAATATATCGGCAACAAAAATCGCTTTCATCCGCTTTGGTTCTTCAAAATGGGGACTGTGTGCCGAATTCTCAAAAGTATAAAAGCCTTTTAGGGGTGCATGAAGCGCCTTAAAATACTTCTTTGCCAGGGTGTAAGATACCGTATAATCGTAAATCCCGTGAAAAAAATAAACCGGGATGTTTACTTCATTCGCTTGTTGAGTCAAATCCGTGTAAATCATTGTATCCCATAATGGATGGACGCCAAGTTGAGATTTGCCTCGCCATAAATTGAATTTTTCCTTTAAAGTATACTCCCTGCATGTCAAAGACGGAATAAACAAACCGGAGAATACGGTTTTCATGTCATGGGTTGTACCTATTCCAAGGCTGTGCATTGCCTTGTCCCGCAATTTGAGGTATTCATACGGAATGACATCTGTAACCTTGGAGGCTTCCAGCTTTCGGATCATTTTTCTGTTCCCCGCCTCCTTGTATTTCTTCAGGATATATTCATAAGCCATTCTTTCTGATTTTAATTGGTTTGACATTTGGCCAATCCCGATGTAGGCATGGTATAACTCAGGAGCCCTTGCTGCTGCATGGACACCAATGAATGTTCCCCCAGAACGCCCCATGAGGTAAATCTTTTCCTGACCAAAGCGGGTACGCAGGTAATTTGTCACCTCTTTGGTGTCGCATAGCATTTGATCGAGGTTCATGGTCTCCGCTGGAATATCGGCACTGTAGGATAGTCCGGAGCCGCGCTGGTCCCACCACACCACCGTAAAATAGTCTTCAAGCCCGGTAGGGTATTTTTGCGTTAGGAAATAATCGGGTATTCCTCCATGAAGGTAAAGCAGAACCGGGTTTTCCTGATTTTTGCTCTTGATGATCATCCCTTGTTTAATACCACCTATGGAAATAAATGTCTTTTCCGAAATACTTCCTTTTAAATGCTTCCCATTATTGTCCAAAAATGGTTCGGGTTTCCCCGGGCTATAGAGTAACAGGATAACTGTAATGGTAACTATGAGCCCCGTGATGATCACAACCAATATCAGTATCATCTTCTTAAAAAAATTTATGTACATATTCATACCTCCTGAAATTCTTTTTCCCCGTTGCTATTCCCGATTTTTGGCAGAAAGATATCCCGCATATTAAGGCCGCCACGAAGGGCAAAAACAAAATACATGATGGTAAAGCCACCGTCAATAATGCCCGTAAACCAGAATGTGGTAGGAAAATCCTTTACCAGGAGCATAAAGACCAATAACAGCACTACATAGAATGTTCTTCCAAGGATCAAACAGCCAACATTGAACGCATACCGCCTAATGTTAAAGGCCGACATGAACTGCAAATAGGCAAAGCAAATGAAGAATGAACCGAGAAAAATTGAAAAGAAGGAATCCATAGGAGGATCATTGATTAAGCGCCCGGTACCAATGACGAAAAAATACATCATTCCCGCTACAGTATCCCACACCCCGCTTAAAATAAAGGTTACCCCCAAAGGTTTTAATGGATCACTGTTCATGGAAATGGATTTAAGTTTTGAAATTCCTTTTTTGGGAAAGTATTTGCTCCAGGGGTAATCTAACAGAATAGGGCATTGCTTCCGCATATCCAAACCGAACGAGCAATAAGGCTTGTCTACCATTCTCTATTTTAAAATACTGGATCAGTTTATGCCTAACTGAAATTTCCTCACACGGCATATTTACATGCGCATGCTTTAGGTTCAATTGCGTGGCTTTTAACCCAAACCTTTGGAAGCTCTGGCCCAACCTTATCCAGTTTTGTTTTGAATTCTCATTGACAATAAACAGGGCAAAACCAGCGCTTTTATCAATAAGATTTTTCCATCTCTTTCTTTCACTTTTGGCGCTAACAAGATTTTTCATGATGATGCTACCAATAAATCTTCCTATACCTGGCATCCCCATACTTGCTCCATAGATACCATCCCCCTTTTCTTCTGCTTCCCGTTTAGAAAATCGTATCCAGTCAACCAATTCATCAATGAACTGCTTATTCCCGAATTGCAGATCGCTGGCTTCTAAAATAAAAGGTTCAAGTTCTTTGATTTTGCTTTTTTCCGTAAGGAATATTATATCTACGTACTCATTTTTTCCTTGCTCCAGGAGTTGTTTTAAAACTGAAGGTTCAACTGGTTCCTGCTTATATTCCGTTCGCGTTGATTGCCTTTGCTGAATAAAATCATACAACAGGTCTTTTTGCTCATTTTCTGACTTTCGTAATTCAACAATAATTTCACTATTGGTATCGGCCAGGTTCATTGTTACATTGGGGCTGAACTGGTGAGCCTTGGCAGATAAGATTAGGTTCTCCAATGCACATCCCAGGCTGATAAAAAGCGCATGGTCATCAGGATCAACGACTTTCAGTTTTCGGGTGAATTCTGGTCTGATGATAATTTGGTTTTCATTTACTTCAAATTTCCAGGGCTGGGTATTATGTCCCGAAGGTGCTCTGCCCGCATCTTTGATTATTTCAACAAACTCAGGATTTACATGGATTGGTTTCATTTGATGTGCTTTTTAGGATCTTGCGCCAAGGTGTTTTATGAAATGCATACCAAAGCAAAAGCCATAACAATTCCAGCCCTTTCTTTTCCAGGAAAATTGTGCTTTACTTTCAGTATGCAACTGGTTTTTTATTACAGGGGGAGAAACAACTTTATGAAATTCGATATTTTCAGTTCAATAACTAATGATATTAGTCATATATTTTTATGACTTTTCATCTTGGCTTTTCAATAGAACAGCTGTCAGGAAGGGTTTGTAAGGTTTTGAGGGTATTGGCGAGGGAAATAAGTAGCATTTTTAGGGGGAAATGATGTTTTGAATGATTGGAATTCCGGGAACAAATAATCGATTAATCGAGGTCATAAGACCTTGGCGAACTCACAACAGATTTCTACTCCTCCAACGTTTAACTTTGTTGAATCTTCGATTTCCGGATGTTCAAATGAATTGTGATAAGACCGGAAACCCGTGTTGTTGTTTTTTAAAATCCTGCCTTCTCAATCCAAAACAGAAACAGAATTATCACGACGACCGCGGGCACCACCACCACCCAATCGTTTACCTTTAACAGTCGTGGGATGGTAATATCCCCAAAATCACCTTTTTTCAGGATACCATCCTTTAATCCCGGGTACATTACAGCAAAAATCCAGGTGCCCAGAATTATACCGGCCACTCCGCCTGTAATGGCATCCAAATATCCGTTGCCAACAGCGCCGGCGATGGTACCGGGACAATAGCCAAGCACGGCAAAGCCAACGCCAAAGATAAGGGCGCCAAGCACATTCTTGCCCACCGAGCCGCTCTTGATTGAAAGCTTAATCCAGCCCTGTGATTTCATAAAATAAACCCCAATCATACCTGTGACAATTGCCGCAAGCATAATTTTTAAAACCGTGAAATCGGTGAGCAGCAACTGACCTACAATTACATCGTATTTGGTTGCCCCGCC
>JAWOHC010000171.1:0-16010 GCA_046496275.1 Gillisia sp. | reverse complement strand
AAAGGCCTCTCTGGTGCAAAGTTTTCAAGGTCTATAAAATTAAAGGTGTCATCCTCCTGAATTAGATCGTAATCGCTTTCATTTTGGAAAGTTATCCCCAACATTCCCTGTTTTTTCAGGTTTGTTTCGTGGATACGGGCAAAAGATTTCACTAATACCACTCTTACTCCTAAATGCCGCGGCTCCATTGCTGCATGCTCACGGGAAGAACCTTCCCCGTAATTATGGTCTCCTACAACTACCGTAGGGATTCCTGCTGCTTTGTAAGCTCTCGCTACTGCAGGCACACCATCATATTCCCCATTGATTTGATTTTTAACGAAATTGGTTTTCTTGTTGAAAGCGTTTATAGCACCAATAAGCATGTTATTGGAAATATTATCAAGATGCCCACGGTATCTTAACCAAGGTCCAGCCATAGAAATATGATCTGTAGTACATTTTCCAAAAGCTTTAATAAGCAATCTAGCGCCAATCAGGTTATCGCCTTCCCAGGCATCAAAAGGTTCCAATAACTGTAACCGCTCGCTGTCTGCAGCAACTTTAACTTCCACATTTCCATTTTCAGAAGGAGCGATATAACCGGCATCCTCAACATCAAATCCTTTTGGAGGAAGTTCAATACCTGTTGGCTCATCCAACATTACTTCTTCTCCATCTTCGTTTAACAAGGTATCCCTTGTAGGGTCAAAATCCAACCTTCCAGAAATTGCAATAGCGGCAACCATTTCCGGGGAACCTACAAAAGCGTGTGTATTTGGATTTCCATCGGCACGTTTTGAAAAGTTTCTATTGAAAGAGTGTACAATCGTATTCTTTTCATCTCCTTTGCGATCACTTCTATCCCATTGTCCGATACAAGGTCCACAGGCATTTGTGAAAATTGTAGCATCAAGTTCTTCAAAAATTTGCAACAAACCATCGCGCTCTGCGGTAAAACGAATTGTTTCTGAACCGGGATTGATTCCGAAATCAGATTTTGCTTTTACCCTTTTATCTACCGCCTGTTTTGCTATAGAAGCTGCACGCGTAAGATCTTCATAAGATGAATTGGTACAAGAACCAATCAAACCCCAGTCAACTTTTATTGGCCAGTTATTTTCCTTTGCTTTTGCTGCCATTTCAGAAATGGGCGTTGCAAGATCCGGAGTGAAAGGTCCGTTTAAGTGAGGTTTTAATTCAGTAAGATTAATTTCAATCACCTCATCAAAATACTGCTCTGGATTTGCATATACTTCGTCATCACCGGTAAGGTGCTCTCTAATTTCATTGGCTGCCTGCGCAACATCGGCTCTGTTTGTAGCATTCAGGTAACGCTCCATAGAATCGTCATAGCCAAAAGTTGAAGTCGTTGCTCCTACTTCAGCTCCCATATTACAAATTGTTCCTTTTCCTGTACAGGACATAGAAGTGGCGCCTTCACCAAAATATTCTATAACTGCTCCGGTTCCACCTTTTACGGTAAGAATTCCCGCAACTTTTAAAATCACATCCTTTGCAGAGCTCCATCCGGAAAGTTTTCCAGTTAATTTCACTCCAATAAGTTTTGGGAATTTAAGCTCCCATGCCATTCCTGCCATAACATCAACAGCATCTGCACCACCTACTCCAATGGCTAACATTCCCAATCCACCGGCATTTACGGTATGAGAATCTGTTCCTATCATCATTCCCCCGGGAAATGCGTAATTTTCCAAAACAACCTGGTGAATAATACCGGCTCCTGGTTTCCAGAATCCTATTCCGTATTTATTTGATACAGACTCAAGAAAATCAAAAACTTCAGAGCTGCTCTTATTGGCTGCCTGAAGATCTATTGCAGCGCCCATTTTTGCCTGTATAAGGTGATCACAATGAACTGTGGTTGGAACCGCTACGGTTTTCTTACCGGCCTGCATAAATTGTAATAAAGCCATTTGAGCAGTCGCATCCTGACAGGCAATCCTATCTGGCGCAAAATCTACATAATCTTTACCTCTTGTAAAGGCCTCTTTGGTTTCTCCATCCCATAAATGAGAGTAAAGTATTTTTTCTGAAAGGGTTAAAGGTTTTCCAACAACTTCACGGGCTTTATTAACTCGGTCCGCCATTTGACTATAGACCTTTTTAATCATATCAATATCGTATGCCATATTTATAAGGGTTTTTTTGTTCTAAAAAAGTCTTGCAAAATTACGAATTTCGATCCGAAATTAAAAATAAGAACCATATTTCAGTATTTTGTAACAATAATTTAAGACTATTCAATTCTGACTATTGAATATTAGGCAAAAATCAGAATAACCTCTTTATTTTTAGAATTTGATAAAAGGAGCATGTTTTTTAGCTCTTGCTGAAATTTGATTCCTGTTATTTTTAAATGGATTTCTACTGAAATAAATAGAAAAACGGAGCGAGAAGCGCGAGACAAGGAAAAGGTAATATCCTTGTTATAATTGGTCCTGATCAGACTTCTGAAGAATTATAAATATCTTAAACTGATTCAGCTAAAAAAGCTTCCGGATGATTTGTTCTTCAGAGACTCCTTCTGCTTCAGCTTTATAATTTTTAATGATCCTGTGCCGAAGAATTCCTAGAGCTACAGCCTGAATGTTTTCAATATCGGGAGAGAATTTTCCATTGATTACAGCATGTGCTTTCGCAGCTAAAACGAGATTTTGTGAAGCTCTTGGGCCAGCCCCCCAATCTACATAATTTTTGATAATCTCCGGAGCAGTAGTTCCCTGCGGCCTGGTTTTTCCAACCAGATTAACAGCGTATTCCACTACATTATCCGGCACCGGAACACGGCGTATCAATTGCTGTATTTCAACGATGTCACTCGCTGTGAACATAGGATTCACCTGAACATCAAAACCAGAAGTTGTTTTCTTCACCACATCAACTTCTTCCTCAAAAGAAGGATAATCCAAATGAATGGCGAACATAAACCTGTCCAGTTGCGCTTCCGGCAAGGGATAGGTTCCCTCCTGCTCAATAGGGTTTTGGGTTGCCAGCACAAAATAAGGCTGACTTAATTTATAGTGGTTTCCTGCAACAGTTACTGCCCGTTCCTGCATTGCTTCCAACATGGCCGCCTGGGTTTTTGGAGGAGTACGATTAATCTCATCTGCAAGGATGATATTTGCAAAAACCGGCCCTTTAATAAACTTAAAGTGCCGGTTTTCGTCTAAAATTTCTGATCCCAATATATCGCTCGGCATTAGATCCGGAGTGAATTGAATCCTTTTAAAATTTAGCCCTAAAGCCTGGGCGATGGTATTTACCATCAAGGTTTTTGCCAACCCCGGAACACCTATCAACAATGCGTGACCACCGGAATAAATGGATAGTAAAATTTGATTCACCACTTCCTCCTGCCCAACAATTACTTTTGCAATTTCTTGCTTAAGCTGTTTGTGCTTTTCAACCAGAGATCCTACCGCGGCTACATCAGACATTTGTGTTCCTTTAATTTTTCAACCAGTTACTACCATAATCACAATTACGGAATTTCCCGTTAATTTTTATGTAGGTATCTGAAATTTTATCTTCCATCCAATCTGAGATAGCATTCAATTGTTTTTGTCTTAATGCCAGCTCTTTGATCTTCATATAATCCTGCGCAAAATTTGCTTTGTGCTCTGGGTATCGTTTATTAACAGTGATCACTTTGTAAAATGCCCTCCCGGTTCTATCCTGATCAGAAAGAATAAGTGAAACTTCTCCTTCTTCTAAATTAATCACCTGGGAATAAATTTCGGGATCTATTTTGGTTAATTCAAACCTGGTATCCCCAGTAGTTGGATTGATAAGTCTCCCATTGTTTGCAGCAGTTTCTTCTTCATCTGAATATTTTTCAGCCGCTTTTTCAAAGGTGATCTCTTTATTTACAATCTGAAATCTTATGCTGTCAATTTTCTTTTTAGCGTTCTCTACCGTAGCACTTGTTACATCCGGGATCAATAGAATATGCCTAATTTCCAGATTTTGCCCAATAATGCGTTCCACTTTAATAATATGATACCCAAAGAGGGATGCAAAAGGCTCACTTACTTCACCTTGTTGTAAACTAAATGCGGTAGCTTTAAATTCCTTATCCAGGCCATCCTGACGTGTAATTATCATTCTTCCGCCATCTGGCGCCGATCCAGGATCTTGTGAGTATAATACTGCTTTTGTAGAAAAACTTGCTCCATTTTCAATAACATCATCCCGAAATTCATTCAGCCGGTCTATAGCCTTTTGCTTCTCACTTTGGGGGATCTCAGGTTTAATAACTATTTGGGCTATTTCTACCTCATCTCCAAAAAACGGGCGCTCTTCTTCCGGGATATTCTCAAAATAATCTCTCACTTCATCTGGAGTGATCTCTACCCCTTCCACAATTTTTTGTTGCATTTTTGATGACAATTCTCGTTGCTTATTGATATCAAATAATTCCTTTTTGAAATCATCTTCAGTATCTCTTTTATAAAAATTCAAGACCTTTTCCATAGAACCAATTTGCCCTACCATTTGGGATATCTGCTGGTCTACCATATTGGTAATCTCAGCATTGGAAACAATAATACTATCCTGAATGGCGTGATGTGCATATAGTTTATTCTCCAGTAAGCTTCCGGCTAGCTGGCAGTCGGTTATATCGGCAGTAGAAGCCCCCTGACTTTTAAGATCCTTGTACATAAGGTCTACATCGCTGTCCAAAATTACATATCCTCCAACAACGGCTGCGATCCCATCCACTTTAACCCTTTCCCCTTTTCCGGGAAGAACTTTAATTTCTGCTAGTTCTGTTTTAGGTTGTATTGCCGTACTATCTGTTACAATAACCTCCTGGGCAAAACCAGAATTTCCAAGGCCCAATACTATAAATAAAGCAGCTGCGCTGTTAATTATAAATTTCAAATTGTTTGTTTTCAATTGCATCTCTTGTTATATCTTTTTCTAATTCTTTAACCAAATCGGCTTTTCGCCTGTTAAGGATGATCTGCTTGATCGTGGAAGTTGCATATTCCAGGGGAGCCTGATCATTTCTTAATAAAACATCGTTTACATAGACCAAATATACTTCTAATGAATCTTCGAGCTGAAGAAAATTGGACTTTTTTAATAATTGGGATTTGTTCCCATCGTTTAAAGGACCAATTCTGTCATAAACCGATCGGGTGCTTACCCAAACAGAATCATTAAAAGAATATCCTTTAAACTGAAGGGCTATTTTATCCAGGTCTATTTTATCTTTCTCATTAAACCGGACAAACTTCTTCTTCATTTCCTGAAAATCCAGACTATTCTTATCAAGATTGATAAATCTCAATTTCACCAAATCTTCGTTCAGCCTAAAATTTTCAAGATGTCCCTGAAAATAATTTTCAATTTCTTCCTGATTAAATGCGGTGTCCAGTTGCTTTGCTACCAAAGCATCGGCATAGGCTTTTGTATAAAGTTCATTTTTATAATTCTTTACCAGTTCATCAAACTCCTTTTGTTGGGTCTGGCTCAGGTTATACTTGGCCTTATCTATAAGTAATTGTTGGGTGGCCCAGCGGGTAATAAAATTTGAAACTATCAGGATGCTATCTTCAGGAGAGATATCTTCACCTATTAATGCCTGGATATCTTCTTTATAAAGATAACTTTCATTTACCCTGGCCACTATTTCACGCTCCTCCGATTCTTTAAAAAAATCGCAACCTGAAAATAATAAAGGTAAAAACAGTATTATTATAAATTTAAATTGATAATCCCCCATTAAATCGATAAAATTAAATTATTATCCTAATGCTTATAAAACCCTAAACAGCTACTATTGTGGCAAAAATAAGAATTCCATAACCTCCCACAAATTATAAGCTTAAACGATTTCAAATTAAAGAAATTATAATATAGTCTTAAATTTCTTAACTATCTTAGTTTCTAACAAAAATGGAACCATTATGAAATACAGCCATGAAATTATTATTCAGCTTCCCAGGGAAGAAGTAATAAGCAAGATGGAAAAACCAGAAAATTTCAAATTTTGGCAAAAAGGCTTTATTTCCTATCAACACGTTTCCGGAAACAAAGGTGAGGTAGGGTGTCGCAGCAAATTGGTTTATACGATGAGTGGACGGGAAATTGAAATGATTGAAACTATTATCAAAAGCAATCTTCCAAAGGAACTTCATACAACCTATGAAACCAAAGGACTTTATAACATTCAGAAAAATTATTTTGAAGAAGAATCCGGCAATTCAACCCGCTGGGTCTCCTATACTGAATTCCGGTTTTCAGGTTTTATGAAATTGATAGGAAAATTAATGCCCGGAACTTTTAAAAAGCAATCCTTTCAATTCATGAAAGATTTTAAAGCTTTTGCTGAAAAAGGGAAAAGCGTAAAACAAAATTAAAAACCTCGGGATAAGCCCACAGGTATGTCCCGATAATATCGGGGAAAAATTACTTTTAAAAATTCGAGGCAAGCCAGCCTGAAAGATTCCGGCCGGCCTCGGGAAATCAAACCCTCAAGGAGGGATAAAAATATGGAAAGACAAATAAAACTGATTTGGGACTTTAGAGGGCCAGCCGCTCATAAAACTGCTGAACATCATGAAATTCATTTAAAGGATTTTATAAAAACCGAAAAATTAGAGTTGCTTAACATCACAGGTGTAGAGCAAATTTCAGAGATGCACTATACCGCTTTTTGGGTGGTTCCGGAAAGTGATATGAAAAAATTTAGAGATATTTTAAAACCTCACCGTGCTACTTTATATCCCTAAAACAAAATTTTCAATAAAAAATCTCCTGTTTATTTAATTTGCTCCTATATATTTGCTGAAAATCAAACAAACATGAAAAATATAATTTTAGTCCTTGCAATTCTTATTACAGGAACTTCATTAAATGCGCAAACAAAAGTAGGTACTATAGATGCCGAATTTATCCTACAGCAATTGCCGGAAATGGTAAGGGTTCAGGAAGAAATAAAAAACTACAACACAGAGCTTCAGGAGAATTTACAATTCACAATAAAAAACTATGAAGAACTCATTGCCGCTTACCAGGCCAAGGTTGATACATTTACCGAAGAAGAAAAACAAAGCAAAGAAAATGAAATTATAGCTCTTGAAGATGAAATTAAAAATTTCAGACAAAAAGCTTCAGTTCTTATGCAAATTAGAAATAATGAACTTACTCAACCCCTCTATTTGAAAATTGATGGGGCTATGAAAGCTGTCATATCAGAACAAGGTTATACGCAAATTTTAAATACAAGTGCCAACGGACTTGCGTATGCCGATGAAAAATATGATATTACAGATGCTGTAATGCAAAAATTGGGGATTATTGTAAAAGAATAACTACCTGTAAAAAAAAGAAAAGCCGATAGAGGAAATTTCCTTTACCGGCTTTTTTGTGTTCTGCTTTTTAGTAAACCCTCCAAGAGGGTACAATTTTATCTGCTGTAATTTGGTGATTCATTGGTGATCGTAACATCATGCGGATGACTTTCCTGTATTCCGGAAGAGGTAATCTTAATGAATTTCCCCTTTTCCTGAAGTGTTGCGATGTCCTTTGCTCCGCAATATCCCATTCCGGCTCTTAATCCACCAACAAACTGAAAAATGCTTTCTTCCAAATCTCCTTTGTAGGGTACTCTTCCAACAATTCCTTCAGGAACCAATTTCCTGATATCATCTTCTACATCCTGAAAATACCGGTCTTTAGAACCTTGTTTCATAGCCTCCACAGATCCCATACCCCTATAGGATTTGAATTTTCTTCCTTCAAAAATTATAGTTTCACCAGGAGATTCCTTAGTCCCGGCAAGAAGGGATCCCAACATCACACAATCTGCTCCGGCAGCAATGGCTTTGGGAATATCTCCTGTGTAACGAATTCCTCCATCTGCAATTACAGGAACGCCACTGCCTTTAATCGCGGCTGCAACTTCCAATACTGCAGAGAACTGTGGAAAACCTACCCCTGCAACAACACGGGTGGTACAAATTGAACCTGGTCCTATCCCTACTTTTACAGCATCTGCTCCTGCATCCACCAAATATTTGGCAGCTGCTCCAGTAGCAATATTTCCAACAATCACATCAAGCTCAGGGAACTTTGATTTTATTTTTTTTAATACCTCAACCACTCCTTTGGTATGGCCGTGCGCTGTATCGATTACAACAGCGTCTACTCCAGCGTTTACAAGAGCCGAAGCCCGCTCAACGATATCGGCAGTAACTCCAAGAGCTGCAGCGACACGCAACCTTCCGTATGAATCTTTATTGGCAACCGGCTTTTGAGTGAGTTTGGTAATATCCCTGAACGTTATTAATCCTACAAGAACATCTTCAGAATTTACTACGGGAAGCTTTTCAATTTTATATTGCTGAAGGATCCCTTCAGCCTCTTCAAGAGAAGTACCTTCAGAAACCGTAATCAGATTTTTCGAAGTCATGACTTCAGAAATAGGCTTGCTGCTTTCTTTTTCAAAACGTAAATCCCTGTTGGTAACGATACCAAGAAGTTTCCCGTCTTTATCAATAATGGGGATTCCCCCAATACTGTTTTCCTTCATGCTTCTTTTTGCATCCTGCACGGTAGCTGTAATTGGCAGCGTTACAGGATCTATGATCATTCCGCTTTCTGCACGTTTTACCTTTCGCACTTTCATAGCCTGCTCTTCAATAGACATGTTTTTATGCAAAACACCAATTCCACCTTCCCGCGCCATGGCAATCGCCATTTTACTCTCGGTGACGGTATCCATAGCTGCGGATACAATTGGAACATTAATAGGAATATTTCTTGTGAATTTAGAGCGGATACTTACTTCTCTGGGTAATATTTCAGAATAGGCCGGAACCAATAATACGTCGTCGTATGTTAATCCTTCCCCTAAAATTTTGGATTCATGTGCAATCATAGCAATTAAAGATTTAATTGCGTGCAAATATACGATAATTAATGCAATGGCCGAATTTAGTTTTCAATTCAATTCATACAATTAGCTATTGAACTCCAAAACATCTTTGGAATTGAACCCTATTTTAATGAGATCGGCTACATTCTTGTCTTTGGTGAGTACCGAAATTTTTTGTCCACTGTCGAGCTTTAACAATAACTGAGTGTCATGGCCTAAAAAAGTTCTTTTTATCACCTGGGCATGAGTCACATGTTCGCATTCTTCATTGATGGCGAAATTCTCATTTCGTATGGCGTGAGAACAAGCAGGATTAAGCGGGCACTGAAATGCAGACTGTAGTTCATTGCTTAACTGAATTGTATTTCCAAACAAGGACGCCACATAAATGGAATTTGGCTTAGTATATAAATTTGCCGCCTCATCCTTCTGAATTAATTTACCATTCTGAAGGATCAAAATCTCATCTGCAACAGCTAAAGCATCTTGAGTATCATGAGTAACAAAAATAGCAGTAACCCCTGTTGCTTTAACAATTTCGAATATCTCATTTCGAAGCTGCATCCTCAACATCGCATCCAGATTGCTGAAAGGTTCGTCCAGGATAAGTAAAGAAGGATTTGGTGCCAGCGCTCTTGCCAGTGCAACTCTTTGCTGCTGTCCTCCCGAAAGCTGATGAGGGTAGCGATCAATCATTTCTCCTAAACCCACAAGATTTAAGACTTCCTGGGCTCTTTCGGTTTTATTTTTATCCTTTGAAATTCCGTAAAGGACATTTTTAAACAAGGTCATATGAGGAAAGAGTGCATAATCCTGAAACACAAGACCTACTTTACGTTTTTCTGGCGGCACGAAATTATTCAGGGAAGAAACCGTTTCCCCATTGAGCCGAATAGTTCCCTCATCTGATGTCTCCAAACCTGCGATAAGCCGAACCAAGGTGGTTTTACCGCTTCCGCTTTCTCCAACCAAAGCACAAACATCTCCTTCCTTAAGATGAAAAGAAACATTCTTAAGGGCAAAACTTTTTCCTTTGTCAAAACTTTTTGAAAGCGATTCGATCTCGAGCATAACCAACAATTTATTTAATAAGTAATCTGTTCAAAAATATCACAGGAAGCATAACGGTAACTATAATGAATAGTGACGGAATAGCAGCTTCCATAACCATTTCGTCGCTAGCGTATTCATATGCTTTCACCGCGAGGGTATTCACGTGAAAAGGTTTGAGAATTAATGTTAAAGGTAATTCTTTTAAAACATCAACAAAAACAAGGATGAATGCACTTGCAATTCCCGTTCTTATAAGCGGAAATTCTATTTTAAAAAAAGTACGAAGGTTTCCTACTCCCAGCATATTAGAGGAATCGGGAATGGCATTGCTCACCTTAAGGGCCGTCGATTCTATGGGATTGTATGCTACGGCAAGAAAGCGCACTACATATGCGTAAATAAGGGCCACCAGCGTTCCTGTAAAGATAAGCCCAACATCCATATTAAATAGATAATCCATTACATCTATAAGCCATCTATCGATAAAAATTGTTGGAATCATTATTCCTATTGCAACCACAGCACCGGGAATGGCATATCCCAAAACACCAAGTTTGGCTATATTTTTAATGAATCCAAGTCGGCTCCATTTGGAGAAAAATATTAAAATTACAGCGATTACCACAGATACAAATGCGGTTAAAAGAGCGATTCCAAAACTTTGAACCGAAATGGTAAGAAAAGAAAGGTTAAAAACATTTTCATAGGTAAGCGTTGCCCAATAAATCAATTGGGCTACAGGAATTAAAAACCCCAGTAGAACAGGCAGTAAAACCGCTAAAAAAATAACGAGTTGCATTTTTGAACTCACCTTTTTCCTGTTAATGCGCATATTGTTGTCCCGATTACTGCTGAAGCGCAATTTTCTCCTCTGAAATTTTTCCAGAAGAATTAAACTGAATACTATCACTATTAAAAGCGCTGAGAGATATACGGCGGTTTCCGGCTCTTCAAGTGAAAACCAGGACCTGAAAATCCCGGTAGTAAACGTATTTACCCCAAAATATTTTGCTGCACCATAATCATTCAAAACTTCCATCAGGACCAAAATGAGTCCCGCTACAATTGCAGGTCTGGCCATTGGTAGCATTAATTTAAAGAATGTTTTCACCGGTCCCACCCCAAGCATTTCTGATGCTTCCATAAGATTGTTGGCCTGGTTTAGGAAGAAAGCCCTTGAGCTAACATAAACATATGGAAAGAGGGATATCCCAAGGACAAAAGCTAAACCGCTCCTGTTCATAATATCAAACCGAACAAATTCCAGTCCTGCAGCTTCCATAATTAACTGAAGTGTCCCACCGTAATCAAAGATACCGGCATAGGCATAGGCAACAATATACCCAGGAATAGCAAGGGGTAAAATAAGCAACCATTCCAATTGTTTTCTTAATGGGAACTCAAACCTGGCTACAAGCCAGGCCGTTGAAACCCCAAAAAGCAATACAATTGCCCCGCAGGCAAAAATAAGAAACAGGGAATTTCCAAGATAATCCAAAAGCAGATTGTCTGCTATATGGCCCCAGGTCTCCCCTGGACCCGAAAAAAGTTTTACACCTATGGAAACAATAGGCAAAACAATTATAAAAAGAATAAGCAACGTGAGTATGGCCCACTTATTACTATCCCGCTTTAATCGTTGTAGTCTATATTTATAAGAAAAAATATTTTTACTTCCAGCCTGCTTCATCAAAAATCAATACCGCTTTTTTGTTGAACTCGCCAAGTTTGGAGAGTGTTAAATTATCTTCTTTAAAATCACCCCATTGTTGCAACAGTGGTGATGGTTGAACACTAAGATTTACCGGATATTCATAGTTTGAATTGGCAAATACTTCCTGTGCTTCCCTGGAAATAAGGAATTCTATAAATTTAATCGCATTTTCTTTATTTGGTGCATAGCGAGCAACTCCAGCTCCGCTTACATTGATATGAGCCCCGCGACCATCCTGATTTGGGAAAAATATTCCAACAGCCTCTGCCGCCTTAACCTCTTCCGGATTATCTGAATTTAGCATATTCCCAATATAATACGTATTTACAATAGCGATATCTCCTTCCCCTCCCACAACGGCTTTAACCTGGTCGCGATCATTCCCTTTTGGGCTTCGGGCCATATTTTTAACGATTGCCTCTGTCCATTTTCTGGCTTCATCCTCACCGTTATTCACGATAAGAGAAGCCAGAAGCGATTGATTGTAAATATTTTCTGAAGAACGGATTAGTATCCTTCCTTTCCATCTATCGTTTGCAAGATCCTCATAGGTAGATAAATCGGTACTGTCTACCCTGTCCTTTGCATATACTATTATCCGCGCTCTTTTAGTCAAACCAAACCAATAATTTTCTTGATCTTTTAGGTGAGGTTCTATGATTCGGTTTAAAATATCAGACTCAATAGGCTGTAATAAATTTTGATCCTTTGCGCGGGTTAACCTTCCGGCATCTACAGTTATTAACACATCCGCAGGAGATTGAGCTCCTTCAATGCTCATTTTATGAATCAACTCATCTGCACTGGCATTAATTACATTAACCTTTATACGAGTGGTTTCTTCAAATTGCTTGAACAGAAATTGATCGGAGGCATAATGCCTGTGGGTGTAAACATTCAATACATTTTTTTCACCTTCTGAAGATGACCCGGTTTTAGAATTGTCATTTTTACAGGCACTAAATGCTATGAGTGCAATTAAAAATATAGCTTTCTTCATTTTTTTAATTTTTACAAACGCAAATATAACTATTTAGAATAGGTTTAAATTAAAAAAGATGAATAATGAATTGGAAAATTCAATTTTTAAAAAGCTATTTCATTGTAAGAAAAAAATAAATAAGATGCTTTAAACCCAATAGCATTCAACAAAACGTAAATTCTTACTGTAATGAGTTAAATATGAAATAGTTTCAATTTTTTATTTAAATTAAGTCTAAATAAGCTTGCCTGAATTGTAAAAGCGATTTACTTTTGCATCGTTATCTAAAATCAATCTAAATTAGAAATACAAATAGGGATGAGACGATTTTTATTCGTTGCCATTTTCGGGATGGCATCAATCACTTCACAGGCGCAGGAACAAGAAGTTAAAAAATCCAAAGATTCTATTGAAACTTTAAGCGAGGTAATTATTTCAGCAAAAGTTCTTTTGGGAAGTAAATTTCATGCAGAAAACAGAACCGGATCTGCATATTACCTTTCTTCTAAAGAATTAAAAGAACACCGCTACACAAATATAAATCGTGTACTTAGCCAGGTTCCCGGGGTGAATTTTTACGAAGAAGATGGGTTTGGACTTCGTCCCAACATAAGCTTAAGGGGAACATCACCAGAACGAAGTTCGAAGATAACCCTGATGGAAGACGGGGTTTTAATCGCACCGGCACCCTACAGCGCTCCAGCAGCATATTATTTCCCTTCGATAGCAAGAATGGAAGCCGTAGAGATTTTGAAAGGAAGCAGCCAGGTGCAATATGGACCTAATACCACCGGAGGAGCTATCAATTTCATTTCCTCACAAATCCCTACCGATTTTTCCGGCTCCCTGTTTGCTAACTATGGAAGTTTTAACACCTCTAACCTGCATGCGAAAGCTGGGAATTCCCATAAAAACTTCGGATATCTTGTCGAATATCAAAATTATCGATCTGATGGATTTAAAAACGTAGATTCTGGCGAGGATACTGGATTTAACAAAGACGATATAGTAGCAAAATTTAGAGTGAATACAAATCCTGAAGCTAAAGTGGGACAAGCCTTAGAATTTAAATTTCAATATTCCGATGAAACCTCTGATGAAACGTATTTGGGTTTAACCGAAAATGATTTCAAGGAAAATCCCTTCAGAAGATATTCAGGTTCACAAAAAGACCAGATGATAGCAGAGCACCTTCAATTTATGGCTACTCATACCATGAATTTCGGTGACGATTTCAGAGTAACCACAACCGGATATTTCAACGAATTCAGCCGGAATTGGTATAAATTAAACGATGTTGTTTCTGCAGAAGGAAAAGTGGGTATTTCCAGTCTTCTTGATAATCCATCAAATTTCCCGGATGCCTTTGATATCGTTACCGGCCGGGGCAATTCCGGAGCCAATGCACTGATTTTAAAAAACAATAACAGGGATTATGTTTCTAAAGGTGTGCAAACCAAATTGGATTATCACTGGATGGCAGGAAATGTATTCCACGATATCGAGGTAGGATTAAGGTATCATTATGACGAGGAAGACCGTTTCCAGTGGGTTGACGCATACAACATGGTCAATGGAGTTATGAATATAACCACTGCAGGAACTCCCGGAACGGATGCAAACAGGATTAGTAATGCCAAAGCCTTTGCTACTTTTGCTATGTATAAAATCAAATTTGATAACTGGACGTTCACCCCTGGAATACGCTATGAAAACATCACTTTAGGCCAGGAAGATTTTGGGAAAAATGATGTGAGCCGCTCGGGAACAGATTTAAAAACCAAAGAGAATAAGGTGGATATATTTATCCCAGGTGTTGGTTTTAATTACAGGTTTGACAACAGAGTTTCAGTATTTGGAGGGATCCATAAAGGTTTTTCACCTCCAGGCAACAGCACGGGTGAAGATCCTGAAGAGAGTATAAATTATGAGCTTGGTTCCAGATTTAATATAGCCGGTTTGAAAGGAGAGTTGGTAGGGTTTTATAATAATTATAGCAACCTTTTGGGTAGTGACCTGGCAGCAACCGGTGGAACGGGAACTTTAGAACAATTTAATGCTGGAGAAGTATTGGTTAAAGGAATTGAATTTCTTTTGAATTATGATCTTTTAGAAAGAAAGAGCAATCAGTTTAGATTGCCGCTAAATTTCACCTATACCTATACCAATACAGAGTTTCAAAACAGTTTTGCAAGTGGTGAGGGGATTTGGGGAGAAATTAATGCTGGCGATGAAATGCCTTATATCCCAAATCATCAATTCAATGCCGGTATTGGTTTGGAGCATTCCAAATTCAGTGTGAATTTAAACGGCAGGTATATGGGAGCATTTAGAACTATGGCCGGAAGCGGTACTATTTCTAATGCCGAGCGTGTTGATTCCAATTTCATCGTGGATGTTGCAGCAAAATATCATCTCACTTCGTACCTAAGCCTTTCCGGAAATGTAATAAATGCCCTGGATAATGAATATGCAGTGGCAAGAGTACCATCCGGATTAAGACCCGGACATCCTTTTGGAGCGTATCTTGGAGTAAACTTTCAATTCTAGGGATGCGCTAAAAAGATAAAGCCAAAAAAGCCACTGATTTCAAAATGAAATTAGTGGCTTTTTTGGCTTTATGCCTATTAAAATTTTGGTTCTTGCTTGGAGGTTTGAAATCCAAAACCTCGGGGGCAAGCCTACGAGATGAATTAGAAAATACTTTTAAAAATTCTATGCAGGCCTCGGGGAATTAAACCCTCAATGAGGGATTAATGATAGGCTTCAAATATTTTGGTAGCCTCATTATAAGCAGACTCGAAACTGGTCATTTTAATGTTGGTTTCTGCTTTTTTGGAGGTAAAATAAGAAATCATTTTTTCGGTAGGCATGTTCCCGGTCAATTCATCTTTTGCCATAGGGCAGCCTCCAAAACCCTGTATCGCTCCATCATATCTCAGGCAGCCCGCTTTATAGGCAGCATCTATTTTCTCATGCCAGGTTGCTGTGGTAGTATGCAAATGTGCGCCAAATTCTATTTCAGGATATTTTGGGATCAAATTTGAAAAGAGGTAATGAATTAGTTCAGGAGTTGAACTCCCTATGGTATCTGAAAGCGATAAGATCTTCACTCCCATTCCGGATAATTTTTCTGTCCATTCTCCAACTATCTCAACACTCCACGGATCTCCGTACGGATTTCCAAATCCCATGGAAAGATAGGCTACCACTTCTTTTTCCTTCGCATTTGCAATATCAAGGATCTCCTGAAGTGTTTCAACAGATTCTGCTATTGTTTTATGTGTGTTCCGCATCTGGAAATTTTCAGAAATAGAAAATGGATATCCTAAATATTGAATTTCAGGGTGCTGTGCAGCGTCCTGAGCTCC
>JAWOHC010000125.1:0-2875 GCA_046496275.1 Gillisia sp. | reverse complement strand
ATCCCAATGATATACCAAAGGTTTCCAATAAAAAATTCAGAGATGGTAAATCCCCATTCCTGTTCCGGAGTGGGTTGTTGATCTTTAGGTATTTCGAGTTGAAATGACATGTTTTATAATTTTTGAAAAAAGGTTAAATTAAATTTGATCGTTTCGGCTTCTTCAACCTAAAGTGTTAAAAGATAAAATTTAAAAAAGTCTTCAACGGTAAAATAATAGTAAAAGAGCTTCTATTTATTTTTTAAATCCGGATAAAGCCTGTTTTGTAAATTCTGAAAGCACCAATTCCCCGCTAATGGCGGCTCTTTCATGAAGCAAATTTTTCCAGCTTGGCGTATTTTCCCAAAGGATCTTTTTCATTTCCAGTAGCGCCTGTGGGTTATAAGAAGCCAGTTTTTCTGAAAAAAGGAGCAGTTCATGATCCAGCTCTTTTATGGAGTCGAACACCTTTGCGTATAAACCTTTTTCTTTGGCCCAATAGGCATTTTTCCATTCGTGGGCGGCCAGGCTAAGCTCTGCCAGCCCGGAAATGCCAATTTTGCGTTCCACCGCAGGGGCGATCACAAAAGGCCCAATCCCAATGCTTAATTCGGAAAGTTTTATCGAGGCAGCTTCAGTGGCCAGGACGTAATCACAAGCGGCAGCGAGTCCAACTCCGCCACCAACGGTTTTTCCCTGGATTCGGCCAATGATAAGTTTATTACAATCCCTCATGGCATTGATCACGTTGGCAAAACCTGAAAAAAACATTTTCCCTTGTTGCATACTTTCAACGGCTACAAGTTCATCAAAGGAAGCACCGGCACAAAAGCTCTTTTCCCCTTCCGATTTAAGGATGATCACATTTACACTTTCATCTTCTGAGAGTGTTTGAAACCCTTTTTGAAGCCGCTCCAGTAATTCCGATGGAAATGAATTGCTGGCGGGATGTCCAAATTCAATCGTTGCGATCTTGTTTTCAATTTTTATATATAAACTTCCATTTTCACGGGTTGTGGTCATAGCGGGCGAATTTTATCAAATGTAGCGATTATGCTTAATAAAGTACAGTCCATCCTTAGTTCAAACCCCGTTTTTAACTGATTTTTAAGGTTAGCACTATCGGTTTCCCAAGAAAACAGAAGGCAATCTCTTCAATTTGGACAAATATTTATTAATTCCTGCACAGGTGGCGGGAGGAACTATTTCTTAATATAAACCCTTCAGATTTATTTCTTGGAGGGATGATCAAAGCTCCTTGTTCAAATATTTTCTCCGGAATTGAATTACAAGCGCACTGCTGCGAATGAGCATCCAAACAAAGAAAGCCATCCAGATGGCGTAGAGTTTCATTCCGAAGTGATCTGCGATAAGCAATGCCGGAGTGAATCCTAAAAATGTGGCTGCCAGTAAAAGATTCCGAAGATATTTTGCTTCTCCCAAACCTTTAAAGATCCCGTCGAACATAAAGGCGATCGCATTTACCGGCTGCATCAATAAAACCAACCAAAATACAGAGGAAAACAGCACCAAAACGCTTTCTTCTTTATTGAAGATACGCCCAATCTCATCGTAAAAAAGGGCGCAAATTCCCATTAAAATAAAAGCTATAAAGACAGAATATTTACTGATCTTTTTGCTGAGCTCCCACAAGCTTTTATAATCCCTGGCACCCAGAAGCCTGCCTCCAATTGCGTTTCCGGCATTAGCATAGCCATCGATAAAAAAGGAGAAAAACAACCAGATGTTCATAAGGATACTTTGTGCCGCGATGTAATTTTTCCCATAACCGGTGGAATAGGCAGTGGCAAGGTAGATTGCAAAGTTGAGTGCAGCGGTGCGTACAAAAAGATTTCCGGCCATAAGAAGCAGGCCTTTTAATTGTGGATTGACATTAAAACTCAATTTTAAATGAAAAGGCGTCTTTTTAAAGAAAAACCACAATGCCATGGCCAGCATGGTTGCCTGTGCAGCGAGACTGGCGTATGCGGCGCCTTTTAAATGCATCGCAGGAATAAATCCTTCAATTCCATATACCAGCAAAAAATCTAAAGCAACATTGACCAGGGCGCCGGTGATACTGCATTTCATCGCCCACAAGGTATTTTGGAGTCCGCGAAAAACACCGAATATCGCAAAGGTCACCAAAGTTAGCGGATAGCCTAAAGCACGAATTTGATAATATTCTTTGGAATAGCTTAAAATTAAACCTTCTGCATTGTAGGCAGAAAAAATAGCTTCAGCAAAAAAGGCAGTAGTGGCATAGATCACAATGCTGAAAAGAAAGTTGAAATAGATCGCCTGCGGGATCAGGGTTTTTACAGCATGAATACGATTTGCTCCTAAATGCTGAGATACGATAGAAGAAATCGCGGTTTTTGTTTGTGCCACGATCCAGATAATGGCCGAAAGAAAAGAACCAACGATTCCGGCTGCTGCCAGCGCTTCGATGGGGTTTTCAGCTACGTTTCCTATAATGGCAATGTCGGTTAAAGAAATCAGCGGTTCTGCAATCCCGGCAATGATAGCAGGTATTGCGAGACGGTTGATGTTTTTGAAACTTATTGCAGACAATCTTAAATTTTGAGAGGTAAATATAAAATAAGAAATTGCTTTTAACGTGATGCTTTCAGGAGAAATTCAGCTGGATTAATTAGAAATACCTAATAAAAATCCTATTTTTGAAGGATTTCTATCAATAATTATATTCAACCCCTATGAATCAAAATCTAATAGGCCTGTTTGCAGTAGCTTTCTTCGGAATATTTTCTGCCACCGCACAACAGGATTACCCAACAAACCGGGAGGTAGCGCAACGATTGCAGCAAATGGCCTCTTCGGGAAATGCAAAATTAATTTCACTCACTAAAACAGAAGGCGGACAGGATATTTGGGC
>JAWOHC010000103.1:0-8056 GCA_046496275.1 Gillisia sp. | reverse complement strand
CAGGATCTCCTCCTACCGCTGTAAACGCGCGTACCGGAGAATTCACACCACCCGGGATCACTTTTTGTGCATCTTCAAACAATGCGCTACTTCTTTTATAAATCATACCTCTTAAACTATTTTTTTTAATTGGATTCCACAGTTAATTCCTGACCTATGGAAATTTCCGTTCCCCTTAAATTATTATTTCTCTGCAACATCTCTACTGTTGTATTATAGCGTTTTGCAATTGAATATAAAGTATCCCCTTTTACAACAGAGTGAGTGCTACCGCCCTTTACAACAACGGAAGTCCTTCGTGTTATTTTCCCAAGGACTTCTGCATCATACTTATGGAGGTCATACCGCTCTATCAAACTAATTAGCTTTGTGGGATAGGCCCTGTCTGTTGCATATCCGGCGGCTCTTAAACCTTTTGCCCAACCCTCGTAATCATCTCCATCCAGTTCAAATAATTTCGCATAGCGCAATCGCTCACTTAAAAACAGGGAATGGTCGCGGTATGAAAATTTTGGATCGTTGTATTTTCTAAAACATTCCTGGGAAAGATCGTCATCGTGGTAGACCTTATCACCCTTCCAATCATGACATTTAATACCAAAATGGTTGTTCGCCCGCCTTGTAAGGTCTCCCTTTCCGGCGCCCGATTCCAGAATCCCCTGTGCAAGCTTAATACTGGCAGGTATTTTATAAAGTCGCATTTCTTCCTGGGCGATTTCTGAAAATTTTGAGATATATTCATCAACCACATCGGTGTAGCGTTTTTGAGGGAGCTCCTTTCGTTCGCCTACGGCAACTTCTATGGGAGCATGAACCCGTTTTCCTTCGGTTTTAGCGGAAACAGTCTTTTTCTTACTTCCGCAGGAAGCAGCAAAAACCAGGACTATTATCAGTATAAAAAAGCGACTAAATTTCATTCCGAACATCGATTAGCGGTAGGTTTTTCTTTGATAATACCTTATTCATTCCGGCAATACCTTGTAATCCTCCTGTATGAATGGCTAAAATACGGGAATTTTCAGGAAAAGTTGATCTTTCCATCATATCAAAAATTCCAAAAATCATCTTTCCGGTATAAACCGGATCCAGTGCTATGTTGGTTTTTTGTTGAAACTCATTTATAAATGTGACCAATTCTGAAGAAATTTTAGCATAACCGCCAAAATGGTAATCCTCAATGAGCTCCCAGTTGGTTTTTGTGGTAAACCCGGATATTTCAGATCTTAAAAAATCTCCCTTTAATGCGGGAAACCCAAGTACTTTCTGAGAAACTTCTGAAGAATTAATAATCCCGGAAATTGTGCCTCCGGTGCCTACAGGACAGCAAATAAAGTCGAAAGCTTTATCGGATTCTGAAAGGATCTCTTCGCAACCTTTAATCGCTAATGCATTGGTTCCACCTTCCGGAAGCAGATAAAAATCACCAAATTGACTTTTTAATTTCTCTATATAATGCGCTTGGTCCTTCTCCCTGTATTCCTCTCTGGAAACAAACCGCAGCTCCATTCCCTGGCTCGCTGCAAATCTTAAGGTTGGATTTTCCCTAAGGGTATTTTCAGGTTTCTCCCCTAATTCCTCTCCCCTTATAATCCCGATTGTTTTAAACCCAGTAATTTTGCCCGCAGCAGCTACTGCTGAAATATGATTTGAAAAGGCTCCTCCAAAAGTGAGTAATAATCGCTTTTTCTGATTTTTGGCTTCCTGTAAATTGTATTTTAATTTCCTGAATTTATTCCCTGAAACCTCAGAATGCAGCAAATCCTCCCTTTTTAAGAAAAGCGAACAATTGGAAGTTTCAAAGTTCCAGATTAATTCATTTGGAGAATTTTTTAAACTAAAATTCAGTGGTTCGCTCATGCTGCAAAGATTCAAAAAAATCAGCCGGATTATGAAATCCCCTATGCCTAATTTTCTTTAATTTTCAAATTCAAATAGCCTGTGAAATTCCATCGCTTTCTCACAATACAGTAATTCAGGTTACCTTCATTGGCATACGCTTCCCGTTCAAATGAAATATTGCGATATGCCCGGTTCGCATCTCGGGTTTGAAAATATCTTATACTAAATTCCGTGAGATACCATATATAAAAGGGAATAATCAATAATTCCAGTTGTTGTTGCTGGTGAATTCGCTCATGATTTAAGAAAACAAGATTTCTGGCGTCTTTTCTATCCCTAATAATCACAAAAGGCCATAGGCTGATGCCTCTAAATTTTTTACTGAGTAAATATTTGTTTACGATCAGGATCACAGTTTCAATGTAAGAATTTGTAATTTTGCGGAATGAGTTTTTACAATAAAAAAATCGAACTGGAGGAAGGAGATTATTATCTGACTCCAGAGGGATACAAATGTTTCACGGAACAATACCATTTAAAGCGCGGTCATTGTTGCCAAAGCGGATGCAGGCATTGCCCTTACGGTTTTGATAAAAAAACAGGAATAGTTAAATAGGCTCCTTATACCCATCCTATATTTTTAATAATTTAAAATTATTACCGGGCACCGCTTTAAGTTCATTCCCTATTTTGTCTAATGGCATTAGAAACCTCTCCCCAACCTTAAATTTTTGAAAATCCATTTTTTCTCCCTCAAGTAGGATATTAGCACCATTATCCTTCCAGCTAATTTCACCTTCAGAAATAAAATCCTGACCTTCTTTTTCAGGAATTCCTACATAGCGAATTACCAATTGATAGGTTTGGTTTTTACGAAGAATGAGACGGGTATCAATACCATCACAATCATCGCAGGGTAGCACTCCGGAATAAACTCCATCCCAATCCAGAGAATTTTCAGAAGTATGGGCATCAATGATATCCGGTATTTTTTCAGAAGCAATCTCCGATTCAGATTTAGTGGTGTTTTCAATTGTTTCTGAAGATTCTTTATCATCTTTACATGAAAGAATACAAAATAGAACCAGGATGTATAGGATTGATTTCATCATTTTAGCGGAGTTTTAATTTATAAAACAAGGCCTAAATATATGAAAGTTCTTAATTTTATAGTACTTTAAAAAAGATCTAAACAAAACATACTACATGAATTTTAAAGAACAGCTTTCACAGGGAATTCCTGAAGAATTACCAACCATAAAACCATACGACACTTCTGTTAACCACGCTCCTAAACGGAAAGATATTCTCACTAAAGAGGAAAAAATCCTTGCCCTAAAAAATGCGCTACGGTATTTTGATCCAAAACATCATCCTGTGCTTCTTCCGGAATTCAGAAATGAACTGGAAACCTACGGTAGGATCTATATGTATCGTTTTATGCCCGGCTATAAGATCTACGCCCGGCCGGTAGAGGAATATCCAGGGATGTGTCTTCAGGCCAAAGCCATTATGCTTATGATCCAGAATAACCTGGACCCTAATGTTGCGCAACATCCGGAGGAATTGATCACTTATGGCGGGAACGGAGCGGTTTTTCAAAATTGGGCGCAGTATTTACTGGTGATGAAGTATCTTTCAGAAATGGAGGATGACCAAACTCTGGTTATCTATTCCGGGCATCCCATGGGACTTTTCCCTTCACACGCCAATGCACCGCGCGTTGTGGTTACCAACGGGATGATGATCCCAAATTACTCAAAACCTGACGACTGGGAAAAGTTCAATGCCCTTGGGGTAACCCAATATGGACAGATGACCGCAGGAAGTTATATGTATATAGGTCCCCAGGGAATCGTTCATGGAACAACAATTACGGTATTAAATGCTCTAAGAAAAATTGGCAAAAAACAGGAAGACGGGGCACTATTTGTCACTTCCGGACTTGGGGGAATGAGCGGGGCACAGCCTAAAGCCGGAAATATCGCAGGATGTATAACGGTTTGTGCGGAAGTTAATCCCAAAGCGGTAAACACAAGAAATAGTCAGGGTTGGGTAGATGAAGTGTTTACAGATCTGGATCAGCTTACGCAAAGGGTTAAAATTGCCAAAGTTAATAAGGAATCGGTTTCCCTGGCCTTCCAAGGTAATATCGTGGAAATCTGGGAACATTTTGATAAGGAAGATATTTATATAGATTTGGGAAGTGACCAAACCTCCCTGCATAATCCATGGGCTGGCGGATATTATCCTGTGGGAATGAGTCTCGAGGAATCAAACGAAATGATGGCAAAAAACCCGGATAAATTTAAAGAGAAAGTCCAGGAAAGTCTCCGTAGACATACAGAAGCAATAAATAAACATTCCAAAAAAGGAACCTATTTCTTTGATTATGGAAATGCCTTTTTACTGGAGGCTTCCCGGGCCGGAGCGAAAATATTTAAGGATAAAGACGGGGGATTTGTGAGTTCCAGAGAAGAAGCTGAAAACAATAGCAATTGGGCATATCCTTCCTATGTCCAGGACATCATGGGCCCCATGTGTTTTGATTATGGTTTTGGTCCTTTTAGATGGGTTTGCGCTTCGGGATTGGAGGAAGATCTTGACAAATCCGACGCTATTGCCGCTGGGGTTTTAGAAAAGCTTAAAGAAAACGCACCGGCCGAGATCCAGTCCCAGCTTCAGGATAATATCCATTGGATAAAAAACGCGAAACACAACAAACTCGTCGTAGGTTCCAAAGCCAGGATCTTATATGCAGATGCTGTAGGAAGAATTGAAATCGCAAAAGCTTTTAACGACGCTATCGCCGATGGTGCTTTTTCTGGTCCCGTGATCCTTGGAAGAGATCATCATGATGTTTCGGGAACCGATTCTCCTTACCGGGAAACCTCCAATATCTATGATGGTTCTCAGTTTACAGCCGATATGGCGATACAAAATGTAATAGGAGACAGCTTCCGTGGAGCTACCTGGGTGAGCATACACAATGGCGGTGGCGTTGGCTGGGGCGAGGTTATAAACGGGGGATTCGGTATGGTTCTTGATGGTTCCAAGGAGGCTGAAGACAAATTACGTTCGATGTTATTTTGGGATGTGACCAATGGTTTGGCAAGACGTTCCTGGGCCCGAAATAAAGAGGCAATTTTCGCAGTAAACCGCGCAATGGAAATCGAAAAGAAACTTAAAATCACAATGCCTAATATTGTTGAAGATTCCTTATTTTTAGATTAGACTTTAAACCTAAAATATATTTCTATGAAAATCTTTAAAATCACTTCCGTGCTGCTGCTGCTATCAGTTGTAATGAATTCCTGCAGCACTGTTCAGGTTGCATCAGATTATGATCAAATGGCCGATTTCGGTAAATACAAATCCTTTGCATTCTTTAAACCAGGAATTGATCAGGCAGAAATTTCCGATCTGGATAAAAAAAGGATCTTACGTGCTATCGAAAGTGAAATGATGGCTAAAGGTTTTGTGAAATCTGAAGATCCTGATCTTTTGGTAAGTATTTTCACCAAAACAAAAGAGAATATAAACATCTATCAAGACAATATGTTTGGCTATTACGGCTGGGGATGGAATCCTTGGTATTGGGGTGCCGGAAGAAATACTGTTAGCACAACAAGTGAAGGAACACTATATATTGACTTTATTGATGCCAAAGAAAAGGCACTTGTATGGCAGGGAATGGGAACTGCAGCTCTTGCAAGAGATGTAAACCGCAAACAGGAGCGCATTGATGAAATTGTACAAAAAATATTGGAAAAATATCCTCCGGGAACAACAAAATAAGAATTTTAAAGCCTCCTTCGGGAGGCTTTTTTTGTTCAAAATCACCGAAAAACCTGATCTCTCCGAACTAAAAAAAATTCACTTCCTATTTTGTATCTTTAAGAATTAGATAAGACCATTTAATTATGTTAGAAAGTATAGAATCAAATGAAATTTTAGACAGGCTTCCAGCCCATTTACAACAATTCATTAAGCCCCAAAATTATGATGAATACAACGCCATCAATCAGGCGGTTTGGCGGTATGTAATGCGCAAAAATGTAGATTATTTGAGCCAGGTGGCACATAAGTCATATTTGGAAGGTCTAAAACAAACTGGAATTTCTATTGACAGTATTCCCAATATGTATGGGATGAACCGTATTTTGAAGGAAATTGGCTGGGCAGCAGTCGCGGTAGACGGCTTTATTCCCCCGGCAGCATTTATGGAATTTCAGGCCTATAATGTTTTGGTTATAGCAAGTGATATTAGACAGTTGGATCATATTGAATATACGCCCGCCCCGGATATTATACACGAAGGGGCAGGACACGCTCCTATAATTGCCAACCCCGAATATGCCGAATATCTAAGAAGATTTGGAGAAATTGGATGCAAAGCAATTTCCAGCGCACGGGATTATGAGATGTATGAAGCCATCAGGCATTTGTCTATCATAAAAGAAGCTGAAGATACACCGGAAGACGAGATCACCAAAGCTGAAGAAAAAGTAGAATTTCTTCAGAATAATATGGGAGAACAAAGTGAAATGGCCCAAATACGAAATCTCCACTGGTGGACAGTGGAATATGGCCTGATTGGAACTCTTGAAGATCCAAAGATCTATGGAGCCGGCTTATTGTCTTCCATAGGGGAAAGCGCATGGTGTATGACAGATAAAGTCAAAAAAATCCCGTATACTTTGGAGGCATCAAAACAGGATTTTGACATCACAAAACCACAACCCCAATTATACGTAACTCCGGATTTCGCACATTTAAGCCTGGTACTGGAAGAATTCGCAAATACCATGGCCTTACGAACCGGAGGCTTGGAAGGACTCCAAAAACTCGTTAATTCAAAAAATCTCGGAACTATAGAGCTGAGTACCGGAATACAAATCTCTGGAGAATTCTCAAGAGTGTTGGTAGATCAAGGTCAACCTGTTTATTTTCAAACCAAGGGAAAAACCGCACTTTCTTCCCGGGAAAAAGAGCTGGTAGGGCACGGCACTCATGATCATCCGGATGGTTTTGGTTCTCCTCTTGGGAAACTTAAGGGGATCAACCTCGCAATAGAAGACATGAGTCCACGTGACTTACGCGCTTACGATATTTACGAAGGAGAGCATATCACTTTCGAATTTGAAGGAGGTGTGACCGTAAAAGGTGAGATAATTACCGGAAGTAGGAACCTGCAGGGGAAAATAATTTTGATAAGCCTTAAAAACTGTACGGTACAGTACCAGGACGAAATTTTATTTAAACCCGAATGGGGCAACTATAATATGGTGATTGGTAAATCTATCATTTCAGCATTTGCAGGACCTGCAGATCCTAAATCCTTTGATTTGATAACCCACAAGCCTTCAAGCACCACCATAAAAAGCAAGAAAACTGCAGAAAAAGAAGAATTGGAATCTTTATATGAGTCGGTTAGAAATATCAGAAATGGCGAAAACACAAAGTTCTCCCTGCAAGCTGCTTTTGATATTGCGAAAAAATACCACCCAAAAGACTGGCTGCTTTCAATAGAAATTTACGAATTGGTAGTAGACAGGGATCCAAAATTTGCAACAGAAATAAAGGAACACCTTAATATGGTAAAAATTTCACGGCCTGAAATAGCCCATTTAATAGATGGCGGGATTGAAATGATAGAGTCAAAACTACTAACCCATTAATATTTTAAGCAAGTCAATATTTCAAAGAAGGACCTATTTAATTTGCTAAAAATATTAATATTCATTCCGGTAAACATTTTTGTTAAAGCTGAAAGCTCACCTCCAGCAGGGATTCCAAGGAGATTTATAAAAACAGACCATGCTTTTATATTTTTTTTTAAATAATACTGATAATTAAAGTGTTCAAAAAAAATTGGAATATAACTAAATGTTTATCAGTTAATTGAAACCAAGTCTTTGTTTTTGATTCTTGCAGTTATGCCATAGTCGGAACGGTCTTGATTCTTTACCAAACATTATTGATTAAAATTTAAAAACGTCCATGGCGTCCGGGCTTTTGATCTCATTCCCGTTATATTCAAGTTTCCAACCCATAGAATTGGTAAGTATATAGATTTTTTGAAGCTCGCTGCATCGACCAGCTGCAAGGTGCCGCCTCAACCAGTGGTGAACCCGAACCAGTGCCGGAGGAAGAAGAACACACCCCGCATTACGAAAAAAAAAAGACCTAAGCCGCATCTCGGAGGTTGAGCAGG
>JAWOHC010000065.1:0-8874 GCA_046496275.1 Gillisia sp. | reverse complement strand
TTTCTTGGCAGAAATGGTAGCCGCAGGTACAGTGCTGGAAAGTGGAAACTTTGCTGTTGATGCACAAGAAACTAAGGATGATATTAGAAGAAGTGCAAGTAAATGTTTTAAAGTTTTCATAATTTGATTAATTTATATTTCCCAATTCATAAATGAATACCAATAAAAGATAAACTTTTTTACCCGAATTGTAAAATAATTTAACATATGAGATGAGACGGAAACCCTAAACAAACACAGCTTTCTCGATTGCACGCCATTCCATATTTTTTCCGAGTCTTAATCTGCAAATATTTTAAAAGGTGTTTAAGATAAAAATTCAGTATTTCTGAAAAGTGAATTCCTGTTATTTTGATTGGAACTTTCTCTATCTTAAAGCAAGGCTAGAACCTTATCCTTTATAACAGATCTTAAAAAACCAGTGTCCTAAAATTTCAAAATAAATACAGCATTGCATCTTCCCGCTTACAAACCCGGGATTATGGGTTGAATGGGGCATGTTTTATTACAATATGCACCCAAAACAGGGCATGCTTTTTTGGGGACATTGTCGGTTTTACGATGTTATTAACCAGAATGAAAGGGCATTTCACTCGATTTCAAATTATATAATAAATAATCCCAAAAAATGGTAGTAGTCACGCCTAAATTGGGCGTACCTACTACCATTTTTTTTTTTGCGTACCTGCCAATTTAACCCCTGGAATATGGATATAAATATTAAATTGCCGAAATTTAATTTCGAAAAATCCCTATGACAACCATTCTTTATATCACCGATCTTTATTACAATGCAAAAGGCCGTAACTACTATGAAGAGGACCTTTTTATAACATCCAGGTTAAAACAGTATTTCAATATATTAATTGCCCATCCACAACAGGCGATCGCATTTTTGGATAGTGCAGATATTCTTGTGTTTAGAAACACCGGATCTGTACTGCGGTATGATGGATATTTCAAAGAATTCTTACAGGCTGTTAAGGAAAAGAACCTGCTTACCTTTAATTCCTTTGATGGAAAGGGAGACCAAAAGGGAAAACAATACCTTCTGGATCTCCAGGCCCTGAATTACCCAGTGATACCTTCGGTAGAAAATATGGCGAATATCAAAGCCCTGGGCAATCCGGAAAAATTCATTGTGAAATTAAAAAATGGTGCCGACTCCATTGGAATGGAGCTGCTTTCCAGGGAAGAGTTGTTTAATGCAAAACCTGAGGGGAAATTGATTCAGCCGTGGATAGATTTTCAGTACGAAGTTTCATTCTATTATATCAACAATGAATTCCAATACGCGATGTATGCGCCAAACAAACACAAGCGGTGGGAACTCAGCGAATACAATGCAAGCCCGGCAGATCTGGAATTTGCCCGAAAATTCCAGATCTGGAACAATATGGAACGTGGAATCACACGCGTGGATGCCTGCCGTGTAAAAGATGGCTCCCTGCTGTTGGTAGAGCTGGAAGATCTCAACCCGTTTCTTTCCATAGAATCCCTGTCGGAAGAAAAAAGAGATCGATTTATCGATAATTTTGTGATAGCCCTAACACAGATGATTCCAGAGAAACCCCAATTTAACCAGGAATTGATTGGAATTAAATAAAATACAATTTGTATCGAAAAGCTTCCCTACGAGAAGTTTTTTATCAGGGAAGTGGGGGTCCTTTGAGTTTTACAACTGTTTTTGCTAATTTTATAAGGTCTCCCTCTAAGGCGGATTCTTTTTTAAATAATTTTTTGAGTAATGTTTTTCCTTTGTGAAGACTAAATTATTCTATGGAAAGAAAAAAATTTATAAAAAGTGTATCTCTTGCTGCGGCTACATTTGCAGTACCTGCATCTGCATTTTCCCTTCATAAATCCCAAAATTACAGTCCGTTTCATGCTTCGGTTACCACAAACCCTGCCTTAGCCAATGTTCCGGGAGCAGAGGATTATGCAGGTACGCCCCTGGATCAAAAAGGATTGTTCATCAATGAGGAACACGTATTCTGGCCGGGGTGGTGGGACGTGATAAAATGGAAAACCACCCCCAACTCCTATAAGGAACAAAAGGAGCAGGACACCCAGCGACTTAAAATAATACCCGGAAATTCCCTGGACGACATAGCCAATGATTCCATAACCTGGCTGGGCCATGCCTCTTATATAATACAGCTCGACGGGGTGCGTATTTTGGTCGATCCAATACTTACCGAACCCCTTTTTCTAAAGCGTTATTCTGAATTGCCCTTTGAAACTTCGGCATTCCGGGATATCGATTACATTCTTATTTCACATAACCACCGCGATCACTGTGACAAAGAGAGCATTCAATTACTGGCCGAACAAAACCCGGAAGTTACCTGGCTTTGCGGGCTGGGATTGGACAGCCTTTTATTGCGTGACTGGACGGGGTCTAAAAAAATTCAGGCGGCAGGCTGGTATCAGGAATATCAAATTGATAATGCTGCCCTTAAAATATCCTATCTCCCTACGCGACACTGGTCACGAAGGGGGCTTTTTGATACCAACGCCAGTTTGTGGGGGGCATTTCTATTGGAAAGCAAGGGTAGTAAGATTTATTTTGGCGGAGACAGTGGTTACGGAGAGCATTTAAATAAGACCAACGAGCTCTTTGGAGCAATAGACTATTATATTGCCGGGATTGGAGCATTTGCTCCACGGTGGTTCATGGCCCCGTCACATATGCATCCTGAGGAAGCTGCACGGTCTAGCAATGACCTTCAGGCCAAAAATTTAATACCCATGCATTTTGGCACTTTTGACCTTTCAGACGAACCCCTTCTGGAACCAGCCCATTTAATTCAGGAACTTAAAGCCCAAAACGCCTTTGATGCCAACCTGCTCATTCCTGCAGTTGGAGTGGCGTTAAATGTTTATAAATAATTCATTGGTTGCTGAAGGATAAAGTTGAAGCATCGCTTCATTAATCCACTGTTTTCCTGCCACAAATAGCCTTTTTTTTTATTGAAGGTTTAATCCGCCCGACAAAAGTGCCTGTTCTCCGAAGTCTGGGCTAAATGATTTTCTCCAGGTGGGCCTGCCCCGAATTTTTAAAAATATTGAGGCTTACGTTAACCGATTGATAAGCTATAAACAGCTGGCTACAAGAAAAGATTATTCAGAAAAGAGCGAGAGCTTAATATTGATTAGAGCTGCTTTTCAAATAACCCTTGATACCTTCAGGGGCATAAGATGAACCAATACAATCCCCAGTGCAAAAAACTATAATGAAGTAATTGGTAAAAAGAAATATCAATTCTCACGAATAGGAATTGCCAAAAGGGGAATATTTCCCTTTTTTAGTAGTTCCAGCGAAACGCTCTCCTGCAGCAAATTGTGGAAAAAACTGTGTTTATGTGTTCCCACGATAAGCAAATCTGCCTTTAATTTTTCGGCTTCCGCGATTACGGTTTCCACGGTAGAACCCTGTATTAACAATGCTTCCGATTCAATATTGTTGTCTAAAAAAGCCTCAGATAATTTTTGAAGGGTTCGATGTTCTTCTTTTAATTCATCTGCGCGAAAATCCCTGATGTATTGCGGACCCGGTTCGTACCCAACAAAATCAGGATCGGGGGCAGCTACGTGGACAACCCAGATCTTTGCTCCAAATTTTGATGCGATACTTTCAGCAAAACTCAATAATTCGTCAAACGCATCATTGAAATCTACCGCAACCAGAATATTTCTTATCTCTTTCATAGTTTACATTTTTTAAAACTCACATTTTAATAGCCTTTTTCACGTTTCACTATATTTTTTACGGGTTTCCCCTCTGTCATCCGAATGTAATTGTGAATCAGCTGAGGAACTACCTTTTTAGGGTCGGTAACACTTGCGATATGAGGTGTGATCTTTATCTTCGGATTCTCCCAGAACGGATGTTCCTCTGGCAGGGGTTCCATTCGGAAAACATCCAGGCTTGCACCGGAAAGATGTCCGGTATCCACCATTTCCAGCAAATCATGTTCCACCAGGTGCTCTCCGCGGGCTACGTTGATGATATAGGCCCCTTTTGGCAATTTTTGAAACAATTCCTTGTTCAGGATATTCTCGGTTTGTTGGGTTAACGGAAGAAGGCAAACAAGGATCGTGGTCTGGCCCAAAAATTCATCAAGCTGGTCTTCCCCGTAAATTGTTACCTCTGCTTGGGGTTTTGGTTGTGTTGCCCATCCGGAAACCTTAAACCCCACATTGGTAAGTGTTTTAACAACGCCACTTCCTAAAACCCCAACACCCATTACCCCGATATGCTGATCTTCAATTTTCAAATAATTTGTTGGTTCCCAGGTTTTATGGCTATGATGAAATGAAAGGTCTCTTAAATAATTCATCACCAAAGCAAGAACAAAAGCGCTCATGTCCAGGGTAAGCTGATCGTCTATGATACGGGTAATGGTTATATTTTCAGGGATTTCAGGATCACTTGTAATATGATCCACTCCGGCTCCCATGGAGGCGATTACCTTTAAGTTGGGATAATTTTTAAAAATACCCCGGGGGTGTTTCCAGGTAATGGCATATTCCACATCTTCCCGATTATGTTCTTCCGGATAGGCGAATATTTGAATTCCGGGATGTTGATTTTTTAATTCCTGAACCCAGGCTTCGGGGTCTCTTCCCGGACTTATAACTAGTACTGACATTCTATTTTTTGTATTATTTGTATTAATTCACAAAAGCACTGTATCCGGTAATTGCCCGTCCTACAATGAGTGTGTTTATTTCCTTAGTTCCTTCGTAACTATAAATGGCTTCAGCATCTGCCACAAACCTGGCTACATCGTATTCCAGCAGGATCCCGTTTCCTCCCAGCACTTCACGGGCGCGGCTCACCACATCCCGGGTTCGCATACTGCAAAAAACTTTTGCCAGGGAGGCATGTTCATCTGTAAGAATTCCCTGATCCTGCATTTCAGATAAGCGGAAAACCATGGTTTGCATCGCGGTAAGATTGGAAAGCATTTCCACCAGGTGATCCTGAATGAGCTGATAGGAAGCGATTGGTCGGCCAAATTGCTCCCGTTTTTTAGTGTATTTCAAAGCGCTTTCATAAGCCCCCCTTGCACAGCCAACAGCCTGCCATGCCACTCCGGCACGTGTCATTCTTAGCACTTTTGCCGTATCTTTAAAGGAATTGGCATGTTTTAACCGGTCACTTTCGGGGATTTTACAATCGGTTAATGTTATAAGGGCATTTTGTACGATACGAAGCGCCATTTTATCTTCCATTTTTTCGGCTTTAAAGCCTGGATTTTCCTTTCGAACAATAAATCCTTTTACCTGGTTGGTATCTTCATCCCTTGCCCAAATGATGATCACATCGGCAAATGTGGCATTTCCTATCCATTTTTTCTGTCCATTCAATACCCAGTTCTCTCCATCAAAACTACAAGTGGTTTCCATTCCTCCGGCAACTCCAGAACCTACATTGGGCTCGGTAAGCCCAAAAGCGCCAATTTTTTCCAATCTCTGCATAGCCGGAAGCCATTCCTGTTTTTGGGCTTCGCTTCCGCATAAATAAATAGACCCCATCGCAAGTCCGCTGTGCACTCCAAAAAATGTGGAAATTGAAACATCTACCCGTGCGATTTCCTGGGCGATAATACCTTCCATGAGGAAAGAATAATTTGGGCATCCGTAGCCTTCATAAGCCACTCCGGCAATATTGAGCTTCGCAAATTTCTCTATGATCTCAAATGGGAATTTAGCCCTGTTCCAATGGTCATTAACCAAAGGTTTAACCTCATCTTCCATGAAATTCCTCACTTTTAGCTGAATTTCCCGTTGCTCAGGAGTAAGTTTAAGATCCAGGTTATAAAAATCTCCATCGATAGGAGGGAGGTCACTTTGTCCTTTTTTCTTTTTGGTTTTCAACATTTTCATCAAACCCTTTAGCTGCCTTTCATCCAGAGCTCCAAGGGCATTCATTGCCTCCGGCAAATCAATGTGCTTGCTGATATTTGCCAGTTGATCCATATCAACCGATTTTAATAAATTGATCGTATTTTTTACTTTTCCGAAGAGCGACATAGGGGATTATTTAGATTTCTTTAAAAATAAGTATTTAAAGCGGGTACTTTTGTTAAAGCTTTCCGAAGAAATTTTTAGCCAAACATATGCCGGGATTAGATGATGATATGCTTCCTCTTTAAAAAAAATAGCTGGTGTTCTAACCGATTTTCTTTTTTGATTTTTTTTGGAAAAATAGCCGAAGTATTAATAAAAATTTATAACAAATTTGTAATTCATTAATTATTAGAGTTTTAATTTTAGACTAAACAGATTTCCCCTCGCAAATACACTTAGGAGAATCTGTATAATCTCCCCGGAATTTATTTTACGTAACAGGCTAAATTAAAAACAGAAATAATGAAATCAGAAAATGAAAAGAAAGGACCTGTAGGTTCCGGGGGAACAACAGGAATGCAAAGTGAAGGAAAGCGTATGTACAGCCCAAACCGGCCAAAAGCTGCGGAAAATTTACCAGGCGTTAATGGTGCGAACAAAAACAGGTGGCTTACAGCATTAGGCATTGTTGCAGGAGGAGCTCTGTTGTATAAAGGAGCAAAAGCGCTCACCGGTTCACGGAATAACGGCACAAACAAGAAAGAGATTTTAGAGATCAAAAGTACTTTAGTGATTAAAAAGCCAAAAGAAGAACTGTATGCCTATTGGCGAAACCTTGAAAATCTTCCTAACTTTATGAGTCATATTAAGGAGGTTAATGAAATAAACGGGAAAAGATCTCATTGGGTTGCCGAAGTTCCGGGCGGACTGGGAGAAATTGAATGGGAAGCCGAAATTATATGGGAGCAGGACAACCAGGTGCTCGCCTGGAGATCCCTGCCAGATTCTGAAATAGAGAATTCAGGCGAAGTGAGATTTCACGATGCAGGTAACAGAAAAAGCACTATTTTAGAAACGAATATAACTTACAGACCACCCATGGGCACAGCAGGAAAAATGGCAGCTAAATTGCTGAATCCTGCCTTTAAAAAAGTCGTTGAGAACGACCTCAAGGAATTTAAAAAGCTAATGGAAAGAGGGCGTATTTCCAAACGGAAAGGGGACCCGGCAAGCAGGATGTAGTTTCAGGATCACACCTAAACAATAAACCCCACAGGCTTTAAAAATCCGTGGGGTTTATTGTTAATTAATCATTGTTGTCCGGTAAATATTTTTGGTAAAGCTGAAACAACACCTCCAGTGGGCATTCCAGAGAGATTTTTTAAATAACACCGATAATTTAAGTGTCCTGAAAATAAATTGAATTATAACTAAATGTTTATCAGTTAATTAAAAACAAGTCTTTGTTCTTGATTCTTGCAGTTACGCCAAAGGCGGAACGATCTTGATTCTTTAACGGACATTTCTGTTTATGAATCACTTTTTGATAAAGGTTTTTAGGCTAAACCAAAAGCTTCTTTTACCTTATCTACATAATCCAGTTTCTCCCAGGTAAACAATTCTACTTCCCGGGTGATTCTTCCGTTATAGGGACTTTCAAAAATCTTGGTAATTGTTCGCGGTTCTTTTCCCATATGTCCGTAGGCAGAGGTCTCGCGGTAAATTGGATTGCGTAGTTTAAGACGTCTTTCTATCGCTGCGGGACGCATATCGAACAGTTCGGCAACTTTTTTGGAAATGTCTCCATTGGACATTTTCACATTGGATTTTCCATAAGTGTCAACATAAATGGAGGTTGGTTCTACAACTCCTATGGCATAGGAAACCTGAACCAGGATCTCATCTGCCAGTCCTGCTGCAACAAGGTTTTTAGCGATATGCCGCGCTGCATAGGCTGCAGATCGGTCTACTTTACTTGGGTCTTTTCCGGAAAATGCTCCTCCTCCGTGAGCGCCCTTTCCGCCGTAGGTATCCACGATAATCTTCCTTCCTGTAAGTCCGGCATCCCCGTGAGGACCGCCAATTACAAATTTTCCGGTAGGATTGATGTGGTACGTGATCTCGTCATTGAATAATTTTTGTACATATTCCGGAAGTTGTGCCTTCACACGTGGAATAAGGATCTCGATAATATCTTTCTTGATCTTGGCCAGCATTCGCTCATCATCCTCATCAAATTCATCGTGCTGAGTAGAAACCACGATGGCATCAATTCGCTGGGGTACATTTTCATCGCTGTATTCTATAGTTACCTGGCTTTTTGAATCCGGTCTAAGATAGGGGATATCCTTTTCTTCCCTTCTCAATTTCGCGAGTTCTATCAGGATTTTATGAGAAATATCCAGGGCCAGAGGCATGTAGTTTTCGGTTTCTTTTGTGGCATATCCAAACATCATTCCCTGGTCTCCTGCGCCTTGCTCTTCCTTGTTGGCACGGTCTACACCCTGGTTGATGTCCTGGGATTGCTCGTGAATAAGGGAGATCACTCCGCAGGAATCCCCGCTAAATTTATAAGCTCCCTTGGTGTAACCAATGTCATTGATCACTTCGCGTGCTATGTGCTGCACATCGAGGTAGGTGTTGCTTTTAACTTCCCCGGCTAAAACTACCTGTCCGGTAGTAACAAGGGTTTCACAAGCTACTTTTGAATCTTCATCAAAAGCTAAAAAATTATCTAAAAGGGCGTCGCTAATTTGATCTGCAACTTTATCGGGGTGTCCTTCAGATACACTTTCTGAAGTAAATAAATAGGCCATTTAATATTTTTAAATTAGAAGTAAAAGGCTATTTGACGTGAAAGGCTAGAGGAGATAACACTGCTTTAGCTTTTTTTAAGGGTTGCAATCAGTCAAATTACCCTGGAATCTTTCAGTGGCAAATGTATAAAATTTGAATGAATAGCTTGCCCCTTTAGCAATTTTTTAAAATGTGTTTGGCTTCCCGTTTCGCCAAAAG
>JAWOHC010000053.1:0-3260 GCA_046496275.1 Gillisia sp. | reverse complement strand
TCAGAATGTATGTATCGGCATCTTACATTGATCCGGGTAAGGTATTTGGTGAGTTCCTCTGCCATTCTTTTGGTTAAAGTCGTAACCAAAACCCGTTGATCTTTTTCCGCACGAACCTGAATTTCTTCTATTAAATCATCGATTTGATTAAGACTTGGTCTTACTTCTATAACAGGATCCAGCAAACCTGTAGGCCGGATTACCTGTTCGATATATACTCCTTCTGTTTTTTGTAATTCGTAATCGGCAGGGGTTGCACTTACATAGATCACCTGGTTCTGAAGCGCTTCAAACTCTTCAAATTTAAGGGGTCGGTTATCCATTGCTGCGGGTAAACGGAAGCCATATTCCACCAACGTTTCTTTTCTCGACCGGTCACCTCCGTACATCGCATGTACCTGTGGAATTGTAACGTGACTTTCATCGATAACCATCAGGAAATCATCCGGAAAATAATCCAAAAGGCAAAAGGGACGTGTCCCTGCAAGCCTCCCGTCGAGATAACGGGAATAATTTTCAATTCCGGAGCAGTATCCGAGTTCCCGAATCATTTCCAGGTCAAAATTGGTGCGTTCTTCCAAACGTTTGGCCTCCAGGTGTTTTCCAATATCCTTGAAATAATCGATTTGTTTTACCAAATCATCCTGAATTTCCCTGATTGCCCCCTGCAAAACATCCGGTGAAGTCACGAACATATTGGCAGGATAAATATTCAAACGGTCGTATTTTTCTACTATTTCATTTGTAAGGGGATCAAATGCTTCAATCTCCTCGATATCATCTCCAAAGAAATGTACTCTGAAAGCATGGTCTGCATATCCCGGAAAAATATCCACCGTATCTCCTTTAATCCTGAAATTTCCACGGTTAAAATCGGCTTCCGTTCTCGAATATAAACTCTGCACCAGGCGATGAAGCAGTTTTGTCCTGGAAATATGCATGTCTTTTTCAATAGCGATCACGTTTTTCTGAAATTCAACAGGATTTCCAATACCATATAAACATGAAACCGATGCGATCACAAGGATATCCCTTCTTCCGCTTAGGAGCGAAGAGGTTGTGCTCAACCTGAGTTTTTCCAGTTCTTCATTCCTGGAAAGGTCTTTTTCAATATAGGTACCGGAGGAGGGTATAAAAGCTTCTGGCTGATAATAATCGTAGTAACTAACAAAATATTCCACGGCATTTTCAGGGAAGAATTGCTTGAATTCAGAGTAGAGCTGGGCGGCTAAAGTTTTGTTATGGGCAAGGATTAAGGTTGGACGTTGTACTTCTTCAATTACGTTTGCAACAGTAAAAGTTTTTCCCGAACCGGTAACGCCCAGCAAGGTTTGGTACTGTTCGTTTTTATTGAGTCCGGCAACCAGTTTTTTGATGGCCTGTGGCTGATCCCCGGTGGGTTTAAAATTGGATTTTATATTGAACTTCATGAATTTCTCTTTGCTGGCTCCGCGAAATTACGCAATTATCATGCCTATTCAAACCAGCGATTTTTGAATGTTTACTTTTTAACGTAAACTGCCCTTAGGTAAGAAAAGTGAATCATTTCATTAAGCGTGACTTCCTGCTAAGTGATTATAGATCCCTTATTTTTAGTAATTTATAGGAGAAAATCACGAAAAGGAAGGTCCAAACCAATACTATTAGAAGCTGGTACCAATGTACTCCATAATCTTTATCCAATTCCGATCCAATTTGGGAAGCTGCGGTTTGAATGAAATTTAACCTTGAAAAGGGTTCAATCACAAGATTGCTCATAGAAGCCAGCGGAAAGAACTGCACTATATTTTCAGCAATATCGCTGTCGCGGAAGATTCTCCAGGTTAGAACCCCGGCAACAATATTTTCCAGCACCCACCAGATAAAAAGAAATCCCAGCGCAAAAGCCGATCGTTTTATCAAAATCCCAATAAACATACAAAAGGAAAAGAATCCAAGAAGTTTTATAAAGTAGCCAAGTAAATACTCCATATCCGAAAAAACGATGGAAATTTCGGTGTAATCAGAAAATGAATACCCCAGGATTAGGGTAACCATAAAAAGGAAAAAGGTTGAGATAATGGAAAACAGCAGGACCGTTAGGAACTTGGAAAGCACAAATTCTTTCTTGCTTAAACCGTCGATGAGATTTTGTTTTAAGGTCCGGTTGCTGTATTCATTGGACATCATAGATACAATTACAATTGCGAGGAACAATTTTAAGAGTGCCGCAATATAACTGTTGAAATGCCAGATAAAAGGAAAATTAAATATTCCCTGATCTGCCAACCTGAAATGGATTTGTCCTAAATTGAATTCTACGGAAGCGATCAGGGCGATGAAAGTTATCAGGATAAAATAGGTGATAGTAAGGATCTTTGCAGACCTGCTATATTTTAGTTTATGTAATTCAATAGCTAGTAAACGAAACATCTAGTGACTTGTTTGGTTGGTTAATTGTAAGAATTGTTCTTCCAGACTTTCTTTGCGCTTAACGAGATAAGAAAGCACGATCCCATTTTCAAAAAGAAAGGAATTCAAGTTTTCTGCATCCATAGGCTCTTCCAGAATTGCCGTTACTAAACCTTCCGCATTGGACACTTTTCCAATGGAAGGGTGACCAGCTAAAATGCGCTCCAGTTTTTGAGAATCGGAAGCTTTTAATTCGAAAAATCCATGGCTTGCATTCATTTCGTCTACCCTTCCGCTGTAAAGCTTTTCACCTTTTCTGATGATCACTACATGGCTACAAACTTTTTCAACTTCATCCAGCAAATGTGATGCGAGTAAAATAGTAGTTCCTTCAGAAGCAATACGCCTGATGATCTCTCTTATTTGATGAATTCCCTGAGGGTCAAGTCCATTGGTAGGTTCATCCAAAATAAGGATTTCCGGATCGTTCAATAGGGCAGAAGCAATGGCAAGACGCTGTTTCATGCCTAATGAAAAGGTTCGGAATTTACTGTCTTTTCTATCCAGCAACCCAACTATTTCAAGTTTTTCATCAATTTTACTTTTAGGAACCCCTTTAATCTTACACACCAAAGCAAGATTCTGCCTGGCAGTCATATAAGGATAGAAGTTGGGGTGCTCTATTATTGCGCCTACCTGTTTCAGGGCCTCATGAGTAGAATCTTTTCCGTCGAACCAATGATATTCACCACTGGTTTTATTCACGACATTTAAAACCATTCCAAGGGTTGTGGATTTCCCACTGCCATTTGGACCTAATATGCCGTAAACGTTTCCTTTCTGGATTGTGAAGGAGAGGTTTTTAACAG
>JAWOHC010000035.1:0-11080 GCA_046496275.1 Gillisia sp. | reverse complement strand
ATTAGCATTATTAGCTCTTTAATATTGTTTATCCTTCCTCTGGTTTTCTCCGAAAAAATTCCATTTTCAGTAAAGATCAACGAATATGAAATCGATGAATTTTCAATGGGAATAATTTTCGGAATGAGCTTAAAGTTGATTATTTCAGGAATATTTATCTACATAATTTATTTGCTTCGGAAAGTGGTGCGCAGCTTTTTTAAGCGGAAATTATTCACCCCAATACAAATTTCCGGGTTAAAACTCATTGGACAATTACTAATTATTGGAAGTCTGGCAGAAATGGTTCTAGACTTTGTAATGAAACTTACCATAGAAAATAAGGCTGCCGTAGGAATCAATATAAATGGCTCCTTTGACTCTCTTTGGTTTACACTTGCATTGGGACTCTTTTTTATTTTACTCTCAAAATCCTTCAGTTATGCCGGAAAATTGCAGGAAGAAAACGATCTAACAGTTTAACATGTCAATAAAAGTAAATTTAGACCAGATCCTGGAGAAGCGCAATATGAAGAGTAATGAACTGGCAGAGGCTGTCAATATCACAACAGCCAATCTTTCCATCCTAAAAACAGGAAAAGCCAAGGCCGTTCGGTTTTCTACCCTGGAAGCTATTTGTGAAGTGTTGGATTGCCAACCGGGGGATATTTTGGAGTATGTGAAGGAATAAAAAAACCTGCCAGTGTTTGAAACACCGGCAGGTTTATACTTTTAATTGTAAATGGATCAGGTTTTAATCTGCCAATATAATTGCTTTATTATCTTTCATTTCAAGCACTCCTCCTTTAATATGATAGAACACATTGTTTCCTTCCTTTCTAAATTCCGTAGAAAGCTTTTTTAAACCATCCTGATCTGCACCAAGATTGATCTTAACTTCCCCTTTTACCAAAAGAGAAACAATAGGAGCGTGATGATTCAGCATTTGAAATTCACCATCGATACCGGGAACCTTAACCGCTTCTACTTCAGCACCAAATACAACCGCTTCCGGAGTAACTATTTCTAAATACATATAACTTTTAGTATTGAGTAGTGAGTATTGAGTAATTAGTACCAGAGCTTTTACTCAATACTACCTACTCAATACTCAATACTATTTTATGATTCGGCCAACATTTTTTCTCCTGCCTCGATAGCATCTTCAATACTACCTTTAAGGTTAAAAGCGGCTTCCGGAAGGTGATCTAATTCACCATCCATGATCATATTGAAACCTTTTATGGTTTCTTTAATATCAACCAAAACTCCTTTTAAACCTGTAAACTGTTCTGCCACGTGGAATGGCTGTGATAAGAAACGTTGAACACGTCTTGCACGGGATACAGCGAGTTTATCTTCTTCAGAAAGCTCTTCCATACCAAGAATCGCGATAATATCCTGAAGTTCCTTGTAACGTTGCAACAATTCCTTTACACGTTGCGCACAATTATAGTGCTCTGATCCAAGGATCTCGGCAGTAAGAATTCTTGAAGTAGAATCCAAAGGATCTACCGCAGGATAAATACCAAGCTCGGCAATTTTACGTGAAAGTACTGTAGTTGCATCCAGGTGGGCAAAGGTTGTTGCCGGCGCCGGATCGGTTAAATCATCTGCAGGTACATAAACCGCCTGAACCGATGTAATAGAACCGTTTTTGGTAGAAGTAATACGTTCCTGCATAGCTCCCATCTCTGTAGCTAAAGTTGGCTGGTAACCAACGGCAGAAGGCATCCTTCCTAAAAGTGCAGAAACTTCCGATCCTGCCTGGGTGAAACGGAAAATGTTATCTACAAAGAAAAGTACGTCTTTTCCTTGTCCTTCCCCTGCTCCATCCCTAAAATATTCTGCTATGGTAAGTCCGGAAAGTGCAACACGTGCACGTGCTCCCGGTGGTTCGTTCATTTGTCCGAAAACGAATGTAGCTTTAGATTCTTTCAAAGCAGCTTTATCTACTTTAGTAAGATCCCATCCACCTTCTTCCATGGAATGCATAAAATCGTCTCCGTATTTTATAATCCCAGATTCAAGCATTTCTCTTAAAAGGTCATTCCCTTCTCTTGTTCTTTCACCAACTCCGGCAAAAACAGAAAGTCCACCATGTCCTTTTGCAATGTTGTTGATCAATTCCTGGATAAGTACTGTTTTTCCAACACCAGCTCCTCCAAACAATCCAATTTTACCACCTTTTGCATAAGGCTCAATAAGATCAATAACTTTTATCCCTGTAAATAAAACTTCTGTAGAAACAGATAAATCTTCAAATCTTGGTGCATCACGGTGAATTGGCAATCCATGGTCACCTGCTTTAGGCAAGTTCTCCAATCCATCAATGGCATCTCCAATCACATTGAATAATCGGCCATACACATCTTTTCCAATAGGCATTTGAATTGGTGCTCCCGTGGCTACCACTTCTACTCCTCTGCTTAATCCATCTGTAGAATCCATAGAAACAGTTCTCACAGTGTTCTCTCCAACGTGGGATTGAACTTCCAGAACAAGGATAGAACCATCCTTTCTGGTGATTTCAAGAGAATCGTAAATTTTTGGTAATCCAGTATTTTCTGAATTAAAAGCTACATCCACTACAGGACCAATAATTTGTGCAACCTTACCTATACTTTTAGACATTATCTATTCCTTTAATGTTTAATATACTAATTGTTATAATTCTGTTCGACAAATACTTATAAAATGAGAATTCATCAAAATTTTATTTCAGTCTGCAAAGATAGTTTTTTCCTATTAAAATTCTACAGGCTCTCGCACAACTTTTTTGACTTATATTTTACTGAAATACAACCAGGAAAAACAGCTGCATCAATTCTCTTAAAAGCAGCCTTATTACCTGCTTTTAAAAAATAATCTCCAAAAACCCTTTCATTAAGCTAAAGGGTTTTTGGAGATTTACACAATAAATTTATTCCACTGTTACCGATTTCGCCAAATTCCTTGGCTGATCTACGTTTCTACCCAACATCACTGCGATGTGATAAGATAAAAGCTGAAGTGGGATCGTAGTTAATAACGGCGTTAAGGACTCGATAGTTTCAGGAATTTCGATAACATAATCTGCAAGTTCCCTTACGGCCTCATCTCCTGCTGTAACAATTCCAATAATTTTACCCTGTCTGGCCTTTATCTCCTGAACATTGCTCACCACTTTGTCATAATGTCCTTTACTGGTAGCAATTACAACTACGGGCATGGATTCATCGATTAAGGCAATTGGCCCGTGTTTCATTTCAGCTGCGGGATACCCTTCTGCGTGGATATAGGAAATTTCCTTAAGTTTTAAAGCTCCTTCCAATGCCACAGGGAAATTATATCCTCTTCCCAAATAAAGGCAGTTAGGTGAATTCTTATATTTTTCGGCAATTATTTTTATATGCTCATTTTCTTCCAGCACTTTAGCAATCTTTGCCGGAATTCTTTCCAATTCCTGCAAATGAAATCTAAATTGTGAATCGGATATGGTACCGCGATGTTTGGCTAATTTCAAAGCCATTAAAGTAAGTACTGTAATTTGAGTGGTAAAAGCTTTGGTAGAAGCTACACCAATCTCCGGGCCTGCATGGGTATATGCTCCGGCATGAGCTTCCCTGGATATAGAAGATCCAACCACATTACATACGCCAAAAACAAAGGCTCCTTTTTCTTTGGCAAGTTTTATGGCTGCCATAGTATCTGCAGTTTCCCCACTTTGAGAAATCGCTATAACCACATCATTTTCAGAAATAACAGGATTCCTGTATCTAAATTCGGAAGCATATTCCACCTCTACCGGTATTCTGGCCAAATCTTCAAAAATATATTCTGCCACTAATCCTGCATGCCATGAAGTTCCGCAGGCAACAATAATGATTCTTTTTGCATTGGCGATACGTGCCATATTATCGTCTACTCCAGCCATTCTGATAATACCTTCATCTACCAACATTCTTCCGCGGTAGGTATCGGTTATTGCATCTGGTTGTTCGTAGATCTCTTTCAACATAAAATGATCATACCCGGCTTTTTCAATTTGCTCCAGGTTCAATTGCAATTCCTGGATATAAGGATCTACCAAAGAATCATCATGGATCTTTCTCACCTTTATTTTTTTACCAAGTCGTACTACTGCCATTTCCCCATCTTCCAGGTAAATTGCATTGCTTGTATATTCTATAAACGGAGAAGCATCTGAAGCTATAAAAAATTCATCTTCACCAATTCCAATTGCCAGGGGACTTCCCAAACGGGCAACAACAAGCTCGTTAGGTTTTCTGACATCAAAAACAGTGATAGCATAAGCTCCTACGGTTTGGCTAAGTGCTATTTGCACCGCCTTCCCAAGTTTCACTTTTTCATTAATCATCACATCTTCTATCAGATTTACCAGCACTTCCGTATCTGTATCTGACTCAAAAGTATAGCCTCTTTTTACAAGCTCTTTTTTAAGAGTTGCAAAATTTTCAATTATCCCATTATGTATGATTACCAAATTTCCGGAATTTGAATAATGAGGATGAGAATTTACATCGTTAGGAACTCCGTGAGTTGCCCACCTAGTATGCCCAATCCCTACATTTCCTTTGGTAGATGTAGTGCTCTCAAATTTCGCTTTGAGATCGGCAACCTTCCCTTTGGTCTTGCATAGATTTAGTTGTTCTCCATCGTATAATGCAATTCCTGCGCTATCATAACCTCTATATTCAAGTCTTTCCAATCCTTTTAACACTATTGGGTAAGCATCTCTATGCCCAATATATCCTACAATTCCACACATATCTTAATTGTTTGTTTCGGTATAAATAATATTAAATTTCAGTCTTTTTCCCGGATCGCTTTCCAAATTTCCGTGAAGCACTGTTCCCCGCGGGGTGATTAAAGAAGCTGAAGGCACCCTGTCTATACCATCTACAGGGTTTTTTAAAGCTGAATTTGCCAATAAATTGATATTTTGTGTTACCACAAGACCAAGTTTAACATTTTCGATATCCCCGCTAAGGATTTGCTTGACATGTTCTGTGATCCTGATTTTATAACTTATTCCATTTTCATCTTCGTCCCTAACCAATCTTCCGGAATGATTTGTGAGCGAAATCAACGGAAAAGTAACATCCGGTTGCTCTATTCTGTAATCAACCAGCGGCTGATTTGTCTCAAGGTTGTAAAGGTATATTCTCTCTGGTTCTGAATTTCCACCCTGAACCTTATCCTGATTTACATAAAAGGTTAAACTCGCTTCATTGATTAGCCAGTTATTCGCCCTTAAATCCTCCAGCTCAGCTTCATCCTCAAAAAGATTAATTACAGCCATGCTGCCAGCCCCACCTTTCAGGTAAAGATTTTCTGTGCCGGTTTCTTCATTTGTCTCTTCAATCTCCTGGGCTATTTGAGCCGGAAGCACCTGAGAAAAAGTGTTTACCGTATTCCCTCCAAGTTCAAGTTTATAAGTTCCCGGAACTTCTGTGATCGCATCGTCCACCTCTTGAAAATTTGTATAATACAGGACAATTCCTGCCTCGCTTCCATTTAAGTTTAACAACATCATCGAGCCGCTCCCATCTATTGGTTCTGCTTCAAAATACAAACCTCTTATAAAATTCCTGAAGTTATTATTGTTGGACAATTCTGAAGAGCCCTGTTTATCTATGATATTCTCTTTAAAGAATTGCGTTGACAAAGCAACCCTTAGCCTGGGAGCTACTCTTACAGTATCCAACCTTATACCCTCTATAGCCGGATTATCCTGAAAAAAAACGACTTCTTTTGCCGATGGCTTAAAAGATTCATTAACATAAAGTGGATCTCCAATCAAACTAGCCTTAAAAGCAGGACCTTGATCGGAATAATATTTTTGTCTGTTCTCAAAATTAGTTTCGGGATCAAATTCATTTAAAAAGAAATTAGACCTGCTTACCGTCAATTTAAAAGGGGAATTTCCAAATATGGAATCCAGCCTAAAAACCGGATTTCCATCTTCATCTGGCTCTAACCTTGTACTAAAGTAAGGCAGTGTTAAAATAACGCTGTCCAACCTGGGCTCATTTCCAAAAGTAGGGTTGCTGCTTGTAAGTGACACTTGAGAGAGTATACTGGCTGTTTGTTGCCCATAAACGGGCTCTTTATAAACACCAAGTAAATTTACAGGGAAACCGTTTGTTTGAACCGGACCTATATTCTTACTATGAGCGCTAATACCGGCTCTGTAGGAAGGTAAGGAGTCAAATTGCCCCCCTATAAGCTCTCCACCAATTGTAGTAAAATCATCATCACAAGACACAAATGCCAGGACAGTGATTAATACAGCCGGGATAAAGCCTAATCTTTTCAATAAAATCATTGGGTATAAGTTTCTTATTGTGATAAAACCTGAGTAGTATAAAATTCCTGATATGCTGAAGAAAATTCCTCCGGACTTTTATAATCCAAAACAGGCTTGTCCAGTTTGCTTAAATACTTCTTTAATTCTTCAGGAATGTTGTCGCCTGCTATTATTGCGGCATCTGAATTGTCAATAGCAGTTTTCATGATATTGACGTAATCCGGTTTCTTAAGATGCTTCACATCTTCTTCTTCCAAACCATCAAAAAGAATTTTTTTATTCATCTTCTTATCTAACGTACCATCAAAGCTTTGATTGTATACAGAGGTAACAATTTTAGCTTCAGAGAACAAAGGCTCCTTTCCGTAATAATTCCTGATGTATAATGGCAGCAAGGAAGATAACCAACCATGAACATGGATGATATCCGGAGACCAGTTAAGCTTCTTAACGGTTTCAATTACCCCTTTTGCAAAAAAGATAGCCCGTTCATCGTTGTCTGAAAACATATTTCCGTCTTCATCCGTCAAGGTGGCTTTTCTTTTAAAATAATCTTCATTATCTATAAAATAAACCTGCATTCGCTCCTTGGGAATAGATGCAACTTTTATAATAAGGGGCATGTCCAGATCATCAATCACCAAATTCATACCGGATAACCGTATTACTTCGTGCAATTGGTGTCTCCTTTCATTAATATTGCCGTAACGCGGCATGAATATTCTAATTTGGCCTCCCAGCCCATTTACCATTCTGGCAGCATCAAAAGACATAGATGATATATCGGTTTCGGGCAGGTAAGGAATAACTTCAGATGATACGTATAATATCCTCTTATCTTTCATATGTAGATTCTTATTGTATTTCTATTGGTCTCCCGATAGCTATTGGGAGTAATTCGCATATCTTCAAAGGTGTTTTGTCTCGCGTTTCCTTTATACTTATTTCATTTGCATTTTGCTTTTGCGAATAAAAAACATGCAAAATTACAAAATTTTATGCAGTTTGACGGTAATATCTTAAGTTTGCACGCTGTTAATTTTATAATAAAATGCAGATATTTAGAGAAAAAGCCCTTTTACAGCGTGAGATTTCACGCCTTAAACAGAATAAAAATTCGATTGGATTCGTGCCTACTATGGGGGCCTTACATCAGGGACACCTCTCTCTTGTGAAGCAGGCCGCTGAAGTTTGTGACGCGGTAGTGGTGAGTATTTTCATTAATCCAACCCAATTTGACAACCTTAAAGATCTGGAAAATTATCCCCGTACATTAGAGGCCGATATGGCTTTACTGGAAGATTTACACCTGGATTTACTTCTTTTTGCTCCTACAGCTGCAGAATTATACGGAAAAGAGGTTCATGCCAGGCATTTTGATTTTGGCGGAATTGAACATGAAATGGAAGGAAAATTCAGGACCGGACACTTTAACGGTGTGGGTACTGTAGTGAAAAGACTTTTTGAAATCGTTCTACCCGATAAGGCATTTTTTGGGGAAAAAGACTTTCAGCAATTACAAATCATTAGAAAATTAAACGAAAAAGAGAACCTGGGCGTTGAGGTAATTGGTTGCCCAATAGATCGGGAAGATACCGGCCTGGCAAGGAGTTCAAGAAATGACCGACTAAGCCCAAGTTTAAGGAAAGAAGCTGCGTTTATCTATCAGATCCTGCTAAAAGTAAAGGAGAAATTTGGCATAGAAAATGCCAATCTCATTAAAGGTTGGGTGGAAAATGAATTTAAAAATCACGCAGCGTTAGAGCTGGAATATTTTGAAATAGCCAATTCAGAAACCCTGAAATCGGAAAAAAATAACGATCAAACATCAACATACAGGGCCTTTATTGCTGCTTATGCCGGCGAGATTCGGCTAATTGACAATATTGCCTTAAATTATTAAAATTCAAAAATGCAAATTCACGTAGTAAAATCTAAAATACACCGCGTAAAATGTACCGGAGCCGATCTTAATTATATCGGGAGCATTACCATAGATCAGGATCTTATGGATGCCGCCAATATAATTGAAGGTGAAAAAGTGCAAATTGTGAACAACAATAACGGGGAACGACTTGAAACCTATGCTATTCCAGGGCCAAGAAATTCCGGTGAGATCACTTTAAACGGAGCTGCGGCAAGAAGAGTGGCAAAAGGGGATGTGCTTATCCTTATCACCTATGCCATCATGGACATTGAAGAAGCCAAAGCCTTTAAACCATCCCTTGTGTTCCCTAATGAGGAAACCAATCTCCTTAACTAATTTTTGAAAAAATCTACAAAAAAAATACTGAAAATCATACTCCCACTCTCACTGGGAGTTTTTTTAATTTGGTATTCCATAAAGAGTTCTACGCCTTTAGAGCGGGAACAATTAATGGAAAATATTACCCAGGCCCATCCCGGATGGATCCTTCTTTCTATGTTGTTAGGACTGCTTTCCCATATTTCCCGTGCCTACCGGTGGAAATTCCTATTGGAACCTATGGGATACAAACCCAAATTTCTAAACAGTTTTATGGCGGTTATGGTAGCCTACCTCGCAAATTTTGGAATTCCAAGATCCGGGGAAGTTCTTAGGGGAGTTACCATCTCCAGCTACGAGAATATACCTTTTGAAAAAGCTTTTGGAACAATAATTTCTGAAAGAATTGCCGATTTTATCATGCTTATGCTCATTATTGGCTTTGCCATGATTCTGCAAACAGAATATTTACTCACCTATTTCGAGGAAAACAATATAAATCCTTTTCTTACAATTGCTATTTTATTTGGGCTTTTGGCAGTTGGGATTTTTATCCTGAAACTTATTAGAAAATCCAAACATGGAGTTATCCTAAAAGTTAAAAATTTTGCAAAAGGCTTGCTGGAAGGAATGCGAAGTATCTTAAAAATGAAAAATAAAGGAGCGTTCATTTTTCATACGGTTTTCATCTGGGTGATGTATGTTTTAATGTTTTATGTGCTTATTTTTACAGTTCCGGAAACCGCAGCAATGCCTTTTGGAGTGGTGATGATGGCCTTTGTGGTAGGCTCTTTTGCTATTTCGGCAACCAATGGAGGAATTGGAGTTTATCCCATCGCAATTGGCGCGAGTCTTATGTTATTTGGGATCAGCAAAGAAGCCGGCGAAGCATTTGGATGGATTACCTGGGGAACACAAACTTTACTGGTGATTTTGGTGGGAGGTTTTTCCTTCCTTTTTCTTCCAATTTTTAACCGTCAAAAATAATAACTACATTGTGTATGGTAACCAACAACTTAACCTATGCACAAAAAACTACTTTTGCTGTTGCTTTTAGCCCTGCCCGGCCATTTATTTTCCCAAATTATTCATAAAGAAATCGCTTCCTCAAAATTGGGAAAAGAACGGCAAATAAAGATTCAGCTTCCCCGAAACTATGAGCAAAACAAAGAAAAATCCTATCCTATAATCATAGTGCTTGATGGCGATTATCTCTTTGAACCTGTTGCCGGAAACATAGATTATTATTCCTACTGGGAAGATATCCCGGAAATGATCGTTGTAGGAATCAACCAATCCACTACCCGGGAATCCGATGCTTATTATGATGAAACCACCTTTTTACCTTCCGATACCGGAGCGGCATTCTTTGAATTCATTGGGATGGAATTGTTGCCGTTTCTGGATTCAAACTATAGAACAGGAACCTTCCGCGTGATCGTAGGCCATGATTTCACTTCGAATTTCATCAACTATTACCTCTTAAAAGAGACTCCGTTATTCCGAGGTTATATCAACCTTAGCCCCGATCTTGCGCCGGAAATGGCGAATCGCATTACCGCGTCCCTGGAAAAAACAACCGAGCCAATCTGGTATTACCTGGCCACTTCTTCTGAAGATATTTCAGCCTTAAGAGAGCCTATTTTAAAGTTTGATTCCCAATTGAAAAATATCGATAACAAAAACCTGAATTATAACTTCGATAATTTTCAGGATGCAACACATTATACACTGGTAGGGAATGCAATCCCAAAAGCTATAGAACAAATTTTTAAGGTATATCGACCTATCTCAATTCAGGATTACAACAGTATCCTTCTTCAAACTTCCGTTTCGTCCTATGGATTTTTGGTAGATAAGTACAAGACCATACAAACCCTCTTCGGAATCGATAAACAGATAAGGCTGAATGATTTTATGGCGGTGTATAATGCGATGGAGAAAACAAGAAAATGGGACGATTTAAAAGATCTTGCAAAATTAGCCAATAAGCATTACCCAAACACGATGCTGGGCACCTATTTCGATGCACGGTACGAAGAGGAAACGGGCAATCCAAAAAAAGCTATGCGCAACTACCAAAATGCTTATGGGCAGCAACCCATTTCATTTTTAACGGTGGATTTCATGTTGGACAAAGCAGATCAAATCAAAAAAGATTTTAACTATTAAGAGCCTGATAAAAATACAGGCATCCTAGATTTAATCCCTCAATGAGGGATTAAAATTTAACAAAAAACTGTCAGGAAAAATATGGCTAAACCAACAACTATCTTCTATTGTCAAAATTGCGGTGGACAACATCCAAAATGGCAGGGCCAATGCGCTACCTGCAAAGAATGGAACACCCTTGTAGAGGAAGTTATTCAAAAACCCGATCAAAAAGATTGGAAAACAGCATTGGTAAGAGAGGTTAAAAGAACACCAAAACCTACAAAAATAGCCGATATTCAGGTTTCTACAGAATCCAGACTAAACACCAATAACCTCGAACTTGACCGGGTCCTGGGTGGCGGACTTGTACCAGGATCGCTCACCCTTCT
>JAWOHC010000354.1:0-13287 GCA_046496275.1 Gillisia sp. | reverse complement strand
TTTTCGATCCATCATATTTTGATGAAATTCGGCTACCGTTAAGCCAAAATTCTCCGGGAAATCTCCAACTTCATTGTGAGCCACCAATCGATTATAGATATAAAAAGAGGTATCCTCTACCCCTTTTGCCGCCAAAGGCCCACTGAACTGCTGGCAACGTTGAAGAAAATATAAAGTCTTCACAGGGTCTTTTCCCGCTTCTCCCATAAACAGGAGATTAAAATAGTGCAGTTCTTCTTTAAACTCCGGGAATTCTTCCAGGGCTTTTTTATAAGCCTGGTTTAAAATCTGCTTCTCATTTGGTTTTAACGGGAATGCCTGCGGATAGATCCTGTAAACGGGATAGGCAGCCAGATAGACACTTAAAGCTTCCTTCCAGGTATCCTCCATATATATATTCACAGATTCCGGAAGCAGGTTTTGATTTAACAATAAACATAAATTATGAAGCTCTCCTCCCATTCTTTCCTTTAGAATAAATAATTTTTTCCGGTATACAAGAGCTTCATAATCTGCATTTTCCGGAGAAATATTTTTATAGGCTTCTGTAAAGGCCTTTTCGTTGTTAGCATCTGTAAACAAATGATTCACTTTTGCCAGGAACTCATACCCACTGGTTCCCTCCACCGGCCAATGGTGTGGAAGTTTTTCGTTGGCTTCAAGAATCTTCTCTACGATTATAAAAAAATCATTTTCCAACAGTTGCCTGAGCTGTTTCAAATAGCCTTCAGGGTCAAAAAGCCCATCTATATGGTCTATTCGTAATCCATTGATCAAACCTTCCTCACACAATTCCTTTATAAAAGCATGATAGGCTTCAAAAACCTCCGGATCTTCCATTCGAATGCAAATAAGGCCATTGATGGTGAAAAACCTTCTGTAATTGATTTCCTGTTCGGTATGTTTCCAATGTGCAGGTATAAAATACTGTAGGTCCAGTAAATTTTGAATCTCTTCAGAGGAATGATTGATTTTTTCTATAGCTGCTGAAAGCTCCGTTTTTAGTTGAGCGTCTTTTTCAATTTCCTGATAAAATGAATTCTTTAAATCATTCCAGTCTGAAGTATTTCCAGAGAAACCTTTAAATTCCGCCGAAAAATTACCTTTCTGGATCCCCGAGAGTACCTCAACATACGATCTTGCACTAATCGGATATTTACTTTCATAATAATTAAGGGAAAAACCATCCTTGTCGAATTTCAGCTTTAACTCGCTTTTTTCAAGAAGCGCTTCCAGGGTATTCCCGAAAAACGGGAGCATGACTTTTTTAAGGCCTTTATATTCCCAGTCAATATCAAAATAATTATAATAGCTGGATTTCGGCCCAAGTTCGAAGATATCCCTGATCCAGGGATTTTCCGGATCAAAAGCCATATGATTTGGAACAATATCCTGAAGCCAGGTTATTTGCTTATCTTTTAATTTGTGCCCAATTTCTCTAAATTGTTTCAGGTCACCGATTTCAGCGTTTATTCCAAAAGGACTCAAGACATCATATCCATGAGTGCTTCCCTCCCTGGCCTGAAAAAAGGGAGCTGAGTAAATTGTGGCAATCCCAAGTTCATCAAGATACTCCTGGATGTTTTCCAAATCCTTAAAAGTAAATTGCGGTGAAAGCTGCAAACGATAGGTTGAATCCACGCTGTTCATTAGATCACCAAATTTAATTTCTCTGCCATATTCCTGAAAGATTCCACCCATTCAGAAGCCGTTTCGTCTCCTGTTTCACTTTCTTTTAAAAAAAGATCGTAATGTTCATTTTTAATTCCAAAAGCGATGTTTTGAGCTTGCCATTCATTTGGATTTAACGGGCCCTCCTTGATGAAATCGATTAAGTGATTGATCTTATCAAGCAATATTAAGTCCTGAGGATGTTTTCTGAATTTACGCATAAGCGAATTCAATTTTTTATCCATTAAAAAATTAAGCGTTAGCAAATCCAGGCCGACATTGATTTGTTGTGCCGAATCTATAAGCTTTTTAAACTTTTCAATACTAAAAGTTTTACTCTTTAAACTAGTGATTAATTTGCTGTTTACAGCCATCTCCACAGGCAGTTTCAACCTTTCCGGCACGGCCATATTGATCTCTTTAAAGGTTTGCAGCAAGGGATAACTGTTTTCATAGATTTGCTGCATGCTATTGTCTACATTTTTTAAAGTATTTTCTGTGATGAGCTCCATGATACTTCGTTGCTCGTCGCGGAATAAATGCCAGAAGGAATAATTGTGGTTTCCAAAGTAGGTATCCATCAAATTGAAAATTTCATAGACATTTCCCTGTTTAAAGAATTTCACAACGCTGGAATGCATTTCTTCCAGGGCATTGGGACCCAAATATTCCCGAACACCTCCAAATAAATGGTGATCGCCCATATGCAAAACGGCATAGGAGATATCGATGGTTTCCCAGGTAATATCCGATCGGAATTCTGTTCTCCCAATGATGAGTTTTTGTTTCCCGGCTTCATAATAATATCGTGATTTTACGCTCGCGCTAAAGTTGTAGAGGCTAACTTCTTCAGGAAATTCCTCAAATAAGGAAGAAACTGCATAATGGGCTCCTACACGAATCATATCCAGCGCCATTGGTTTCACAAATTTATTATAGGCAGCTAACGCGTTTTTGAATTCAGGAATATTGCTTGGTATATTTTCCAGCCTTTCAACAAATTCATCTTCATAATTTTTTCCGCTAATCTCTTCTGCCAGCTGAATTGCCCGTGTGGCATAAAAAATATCCTGCATGGATTCAATTCCTGTAACCTCATCAAAAAACCATCCGCAGCTTGTATACATCAACATCGCATGGTACTGCATTTCCATGAGTTTAAGCAATTTCACTTTTTCATCTTCGGATAAATCATCCCCAAAATTTTCAGTAAGAAAATCCTGAACATTATCCGTGCTTCTATTTAGGATCACCTGGATATACCGGTCTCGTACTTCCCAGGGTTCAGAAGTATATCCCTCCAGCTCCTTTTCATATAATTCTATCAGGTCTTCCCGGATCCAGTCAAAAGTTTCCCGCAGTGGTTTTCTCCATTTCTGGTTCCAGTTATCATTTCCTCCTGTATTACAACCACAATCACTTCTCCATCGTTCAACTCCGTGATAGCAGCTCCAGGAAGTGTTTTCTATGATTTGGGCCTCATATTCCGGCGGGAATTTCTCCAGGAATTCTCCATAAATAGTTAGGTGCGCATCTTCCCGTTCCTCTATATAATTAAGGCAATAGGAAAGCGCCATTTCTCCAAGGTTATGATGATGCCCGTAACTTTCCCCGTCTGTAGCAATATGAACTAATTGTACTTCTTCCTTTTCAGAAAACCTACTTTGAAGCTTATCCGCAAAACGAACACCGTCATTGAGCAATCCTTCAAAAGCTACAGCCTGCGAAGCTGGTCCATCATAAAAAAATAAACTTATACTTTTCCCGGAAGGCAAATTGCATATATAGGCACGTTTGGTATTAACCTTGGCATTGGAAGCATCTTCCCATTCTTCATCCCCAATCCTGCGAATATTTTTTGCCTGATATGGTGAAAGTATGGTGAATTTAATATCGTGTTTGGCCAGCATTTCCAAAGTAGAGGTATCCACCGCTGTTTCTCCAAGCCACATTCCCTCGGGATACCTTTGAAATCTGGATTTAAAATCTTCAATCCCCCAAATTACCTGGGTTTCCTGGTCTTTCTCATTGGCGAGTGGCATAATTAAATGATTGTAGGCTTGTGCAAGTGCCGAACCATGGCCTGAAAAACGGTCCTGACTATCCTTATCGGCCTGAAGAATTCCTTTATAAGTTTCAGGAGCTTCATTTTCCATCCAGGCCAATAAAGTGGGACCTATATTAAAACTCATCCAGCCATAATTATTCATGATGGATTCAATTTTTCCTTTGTCATTCCAAATACGGGAAGAAGTATTTCTTATATAACACTCTGCATTGATCCTGTGGTTCCAATCATGGTAAGGGTAAGCAGAATCCTGGATTTCAACTTTATTTAACCAGGGGTTTTCCCTTGGGGGCTGGTAAAAATGTCCGTGTACGCATACATATTTCTCTTTCATAACCTAATTTTTATATTTTTATACCTCCTTAAATGAATTTAGGAGGTATTGTTTTTCGACTTTAAAGATGTTTCTGAAAATCAAAACCAGCCAATTTAAATCCTGCTTTTAAGGATGATCAATGAATGTGCTGGCAGGCTAATTTTTTCGCCTCCTGTAAAATCGGAAGGAAAATCATTAGTTCCATTCCATTTTTTATCTGCTGAAGCCAAAATGAGTTCCCAACTTTTAGCACCTTCGGGTAAAAGCATCCCTTCATTTTCATCACTGAAATTAAAGAAAGCCATCAGTTTATTTTCGGCATTGCTTAAAACTTGCAGTGTTTTTTTTACTTCATCTACTTTGGTCGTGATTTCCCCATTTCTGAAAGCATTAAAAGCACCTTCCTTTTTTAGATGAATTAGGTATTTATAATATTCAAAAAGTACATTTTTAGTAAGATCCTCTTTAAAATCCCAATTCAGCTTAGAGTCATCAAAAGTTCCTCTTGCCTGTGGATCGGAAAAATCTCCCTTTGTTTTTGAATTGAAATATTCAAATTCCCTTTTTCTCCCTTGCTGTACCGCTTTTACCAAATCCGGATCCCCATGACTTATAAAATATTGGAATGGATTTTCTTCTGCAAATTCTTCCCCCATAAAAAGCATTGGAATAAATGGCGAAGTAAATAATACACCTGCAGCAAGCTTCAAACCTTCAAAAGAAACCAAATGAGAAAGTCTTTCTCCTAACAACCGGTTCCCAATTTGATCATGGTTTTGAATACTAACTACAAAATTGGAAAAGTCTAATCCAGCCGGACTGTTCCCAACAGTCCTTTTTCTAAAAGCGGAATATTGGCCATCATATACAAAAGCCTGCTTAAAAGATTTGGCAAGTTGCTTCATTTTGCCATAATCCATATAATAGCCTTCAAGTTCTCCGGTAAGGACAGTGTGAAGGGAATGATGAAAATCATCTACCCATTGTCCTTCCAATCCAAAGCCTCCTTTTTCATAGGGATTTATAATTTTTGTATCATTTGCATCACTCTCCGCGATCAAAGAATACTCCTTCCCAGTTTTCTGCTGAAGTTCGTCCACTTCCAAACTTAATTCTTTCAGGAAATGTTTGGCTCCACGGTCTATTATTTCGTGAATTGCATCGAGTCGTAATCCGTCAAAATGAAATTCTTCCAGCCACATACGTGCATTCTCAAGAAAGTAGTTCCTAACCTCATCTGAATATTTATCGTCGAAATTCAGGGCGGCTCCCCAGGGGGTTTGGTATTTGTCTGTAAAATAAGGTGCAAACTGGGAAAGGTAATTACCTTCAGGCCCTATATGATTGTAAACCGCATCAAGAATTACGGCCACTCCTTTTTGATGACATGCATCAATCATTTTTTTCAAGCCTTCCGGCCCTCCATAACTTTCCTGTGCCGCAAAGGGATAAACCCCATCATACCCCCAGTTTCTATCCCCGGGAAATTGTGAAATGGGCAATATTTCAATACAGTTAATTCCAAGGTTGAGAAGATGGTCTAATTTGCTTATTACAGCTTCAAAAGTTCCCTCACTGGTAAAAGTTCCTATATGAAGCTCATAAATAATCATTTGAGCAAGGGGAATTCCCTTCCATTCTCTATCATTCCAGGAAAATGAATTTTGGTTGAAAGTCGCAGACCAGGAATGAACTCCAAGAGGCTGATATCGGGATGCGGGATCTGGAAAATCCTCTTTTTCATCCAGCCTGAATTTATAATAACTTCCCTCCGGTATTCCCGAAACTTCCTTTTCCCAATAACCCGAAGGATCTTTTGTGAGCAGAACAGCTGGCTGATCTTTAAATAGTACCTCCACCTTATTTTTTAGCGGAGCCCATACCGTAAATGTTATTTTATCATTGCTATTATATGCAGCGCCTATCTTTCTTCTCATATTCTTATATTTATATCCGAACAAATCTAAGAACGATATTAAGAAAATTTTAAGGTTTAATATTATTTTAACGATACATTTTAAGTTGCTGCCAGAAAATTTAAGAGTTTAATATCCATTCTCCTTAAATTTATTTAATTTAACAGAATAATAAATAATTATAAAAAACAAGATGTGCTCATGAGTTTAGACGGCCATAAAAGAGTAATTATAGAAAATGTAACTCCGGAAATTGAATGCGGAAGATATCCAATAAAAAGAGTAATAAATGAAACAATTAAAGTCACAGCCGATATCTTTGGAGATGGCCATGATAAAGTGAATGCACTCTTGTTATTCCGGGAAAAGAAAAAAGGTACAGGAAAAGAGAAAAAATGGCGGGAGCAAGTATCTGAATCTGAAGAAAACGATCGATGGACTTTCAGGTTTAAAAATGATAAAACCGGTATTTATGAATATACCATTGAAGCCTGGATAAATCATTTTGCTACATGGCAATATGGCCTGAAAAAGAAATTTGAAGCCGGACAACCAATGGATACGGAATTGCTCATAGGAACTGAAATGATGGACGAAGCAATGGTACGCGCTAATGCTTCAGAAAAAAAGATACTCACCTCCTGGATTGAAGAACTGCGAAGAGACAAAATTGAGGCTGAATCTGTAGCCCTTGCATTAAGTCCGGAAGTAACCAACCTGATGTTCCAAATTCGGGATCAAACCAAGGCAAGCCGATACAGCAAGGTTCTTGAAGTTCAGGTAGAGCGAAAAAGAGCTTTATTTAGTGCCTGGTATGAATTTTTCCCGCGTTCCACTTCCCCAAATGAAGGAATGCATGGAACTTTTAAAACCAGTGAAAAAATACTTCCCGAAATCGCGAAAATGGGATTTGATGTAATCTATCTACCTCCAATACATCCTATTGGACGCAGTTTTAGAAAAGGAATGAATAATGCAACCGAAGCCGGGCCAAATGATCCGGGATCTCCCTGGGCTATTGGTTCAGAGGATGGCGGTCATAAAGCCATTCATCCGGAATTGGGGACTATGGAAGATTTCAAAAGTCTTGTATCCAGGGCCAATGAATTGGGGATGGAGATTGCGTTGGATTTTGCAATACAATGCTCCCAGGACCATCCATATGTCAAGGAACATCCGCAATGGTTTAAATGGCGTCCGGATGGCACCGTTCAATATGCTGAAAATCCTCCCAAAAAATATCAGGATGTGCTTCCTGTGAACTTTGAAACAGAGGATTGGGAAAACCTTTGGAAAGAACTTAAAAGCATCGTGGAATTTTGGATCGATAAAGGAGTTAAGATCTTTAGGGTGGACAACCCACATACCAAATCCTTCATTTTTTGGGAGTGGCTTATCAAGGAGATCAATCTTAAACATGATGGGATCTTATTCCTTGCCGAGGCCTTTACCAGGCCAAGAGTAATGGAAAAACTCGCAAAAGTGGGATTCACACAATCCTATACCTATTTTACCTGGAGAAATTCCAAGGAAGAATTTCAGGAATACCTCACCGAACTTTCAAAAACACAAATGCGGGAATATTTCCGACCTAATTTTTGGCCTAATACTCCGGACATCCTTCCTATTTCCCTGGAAAATAAAAAAGAGCCTTCCTTCCTTATCCGACTCTTGCTTGCCGGAACACTTTCCTCTAATTGGGGAATGTACGGGCCCTTGTTTGAATTTGGAATAAACGAAGCATATCCTGGAAAAGAAGAGTACACGCACTCTGAGAAATATGAAATCAAGCATTGGGATTGGGAGAAATCCACAAAAATTAAGGAGGTTATAACCTTATTAAACTGGATACGAAGAGAAAATGAGGCATTGCAAAGCACCTGGAATATCGAGTTTTGTGATACTGATAATGATATGTTGATTTGTTACTCCAAAATTAGCGAGGATTTGGAGAATAAACTTCTGGTTGTTATAAGTCTTGACCCAAAATTCAGTCAGACAGGATGGATTAAAGTTCCTTTAAAGCAATTCAACCTTCAGGAGAATTCACCTTTTACCATCATAGACTTGTTAAGCAATTCCAAATATGTTTGGGAAAATGAATGGAATTATGTTGCCTTGCATCCGCAGGGAATTCCGGGACATATTTTCAGAATAGAAAATAAGCAAAAAGAAAAGAAAAAATAAATCAGTTATGCCAAACCAATCACATACAGAAGAGGAATTATACTGGTATAAAGATGCCATTATTTACGAATTACATATAAAAGCATTTTTTGACAGTAATGGGGATGGAATTGGGGATTTTGCCGGGTTATTGGAAAAACTGGATTATCTGGAAGATCTTGGGGTAACGGCAATCTGGCTGCTTCCTTTCTATCCTTCTCCTTTAAAAGATGATGGGTATGACATTTCCGATTATTACACGATCAACCCTTCTTATGGTGATATTAAAATATTTAAAAAACTTATAAAAGAAGCTCATAAACGCGGATTAAAAATAATTACGGAGTTGGTGATAAATCATACCTCCGATCAACACCCCTGGTTTCAAAGAGCACGAAAGGCGGATAAGGATTCCAATTTCAGGGATTATTATGTATGGAGCGAAGATCCAAATAAATTCAAAGATGCAAGGATCATCTTTACCGATACCGAACCATCCAACTGGACGTGGGATCCTGAAGCGAAATCCTATTTCTGGCATCGGTTCTTTTCCCATCAACCCGATCTTAATTTTGACAATCCAAATGTTCAGGCCGAAATTTTTAAGATCATGGATTTCTGGTGTAAAATGGGAGTGGATGGGTTTCGCCTTGATGCAGTCCCTTACCTCTATCAAAGAGAAAACACCAATTGTGAGAACTTACCGCCAACGCATGAATTCCTGAAGAAATTAAGAGCTCATGTAGATAAACATTTTGACGACAAACTTTTACTTGCTGAAGCAAATATGTGGCCTGAAGATTCTGCTGCTTATTTTGGCGATGGGGACGAATGCCATATGAATTATCATTTCCCAATAATGCCCCGGATGTTCATGGCCGTAAAAATGGAAGACCGCTACCCTATTACAGACATTATAGATCAAACCCCTGAAATTCCGGAATCCTGCCAATGGGCGATATTCCTGAGAAATCATGATGAATTGACCCTGGAAATGGTGACCGATGAAGAACGGGATTATATGTATAAGGTTTATACCAAAGATCCTCAGGCAAAAATAAATGTTGGGATAAGACACCGGTTAGCTCCCCTACTGGACAATAACCGCAGCAAGATAGAATTGATGAATATGCTTTTGTTTTCCCTGCCTGGAACTCCTGTAATATACTATGGGGATGAAATTGGAATGGGGGATAACTTTTATCTGGGTGACAGGGACGGCGTACGAACTCCAATGCAATGGACCGCCGATAGAAATGCAGGGTTTTCTTCAGCAAATCCGCATAAACTATATCTTCCGGTGATTATTGATCCGGAATACAAATATGAATCGGTAAATGTTGAATCTGAGTTGATGAACTCCTCTTCCCTGCTTTGGTGGATGAAACGGGTAATAGGAATGAGAAAAAAATTCAAGGCATTCGGTCGTGGAGATATTAAATTCCTATCTCCTTCAAATGCGAAAATTTTAGCCTTCACCAGAACCTATCAGGAAGAGGATCTATTGATACTTGTAAATCTATCCAGATTTTCACAACCTGCAGAACTGGATCTTGAATCCTATGTGGGGTATACTCCGGTAGAGGTATTTAGCCACAATAAATTTCCAAAAATAACAGATCAACCCTATTTGTTTACAATGGCTCCTCACGGATATTATTGGTTTTTACTGGAAAAACAAAAAGGCGCTGTAGAAGACGACTCCCTGCTACCCTCCCTTCAAATTGAAGATTGGGAAGATTTATTTAAAAATAAGATTCTAGCAAAACTGGAAAACAGTATTCTTCCTTCCTACCTTAATTCCTGCCGCTGGTTTGGTGGAAAGTCAAGAGTTATTCAAAATATTTCAATTTTGGGACACTTAAACATTCCTGTGACAGATTTAAAGGCAACACTTCTTACCATTGAGGTAAATTACAACGATGGATTGCCGGAAGTTTATCAGTTACCCATTTCCTTTGGATCCTATAAAAAGGAGGAAGTGATTAAGGAAATTGACAAAAAAGGGATTATTTGCCATCTTAAACTTAAAAATGAAGAAGGTATTTTATTTGATTCCGTTTATAATGAAGATTTCAGGAACGTACTTTTTCAGAATATCCGAAAAGGACGAAAAATACAAAGTGGAAACGGCAGTCTGAATTTTTACCATAGTACAGCGAACCCATCTATGGGTACAGGTGAAATTCACTCTAAAGTCCTAAATGCCGAACAAAGCAACACTTCCCTTATTTATAACAATAAATATTTTCTGAAATTATATCGAAAACTGGACAATACCATCAATCCAGATCTTGAAATCACGCGGTATTTATCTGAAAAAACCGATTATAAAAATGCCCCTAAATTTGTGGGAGCCATTGAATATAACCCTTCTGAAAAAAGCACTATTGTTTTAGGGATGATGCAGGATCTAATCCCAAATCAGGGAGATGCCTGGGATTACACCAAAGATTCCTTGGCGCGGTTTTTTGAAAGGGTGCTCACAAAAAAAGATTTAACAATAGAACTTGCTTCCGGGCCACTTACGCTTGGCCTTCCCTATCAGGAATTACCACAATCGTATAAAGATATAATTGGGGTTATATATCCAGAACGCGTTTATTTACTTGGCCAACGAACCGCAGAGATGCATGAGGCGCTGGCTTCGCAACCGGAAGAAAAAGATTTTGAACCTGAAGCTTTTTCGCTTCATTATCAGCGATCTTTATTTTCATCATTGCAATCCTTAACCAGAAATTCCTTTCAGAATTTACAGAAAAACCTTAAAAATTTACCGGAAGAATTCAGGAATGAGGCAAAAGAAGTTCTGGACATGAAGAGTGATGTTCTTAAATGTTTTAAACGGGTATACCAACACAAAATACCTGTTATGAAAATAAGAACCCATGGCGATTATCATTTAGGGCAGGTCCTTTGGACAGGAAAAGACTTTATTATTATTGATTTTGAAGGAGAACCTGCCAGAGCATTTAGCGAAAGAAGATTAAAGCGTTCCCCTCTTAGGGATGTTGCAGGAATGGTAAGATCTTTTCATTATGCAGCCTATAGCAGTATCATGGAACCTGAATTCACCAAACAAAGAAAAGAAAAGGATCTCGAAAAGTGGGCAGAATCCTGGTATTATCATGTAACCAGAATGTACCTTCAGGGGTATTTAGACACCGTGGGAGAAAGTAATTTCATCCCAAATGAGCAGGAGGATTTTGATATTTTAATGGAAACCTTTCTACTTGAAAAAGCGGTTTATGAACTTAATTACGAACTTAATAATAGACCCGATTGGTTATTAATACCATTGCGGGGTATAAAATCAATAATAGGGAGATATAGAAATGGCTAAAAAAGAAGAAAATAAAAACCCAGCTAAAAAAGTTAAGATCTCTGATAATGATCTTAAAAAACAAACTGTTTCTGAAGGTGTAAAAGAATCCACCGAAAGTAAAAAGAAAAAAATATCCGAAACCAGGGAAGCGGAGAAGAAACAGGTGAAAGCAGAGAAAAAAGCACCTTCAAAAGGAACAAGCTCCAAAGCAGGTGAAGCTAAGAGTGTGCCCAAAACAAAAAAAACAACACTAAAAAAAGCTCCCTCAAAAGGAAAAACAGCTCAAATTACTTCAAAAACTGAAGAGAAGAAAACATCATCGGTAAAAAAAACTACCAGCACAAAAAAGACCTCCGATAAAAAATTAGCGAAAGCTACGACGGCTATCAAGTTAAAAGAACGGGACAAAAAGACCTTAGAGACTTTGAAAAAAGTTTCTTTAATCTCAGAATATGATGTTCATCTTTTTAAGGAGGGAAAACATTTTCATCTTTATAAAAAACTGGGCTCTCATATTATTGATGCTGCTGGTTTTAAGGGGGTTTACTTTGCTTTATGGGCCCCCAATGCCAGGGAGGTTTCAGTGATAGGTGATTTTAATAATTGGTTTAAACATGCCAATGAAATGATTCCGCGACAGGATGAATCTGGTATTTGGGAATTATTTGTACCGGAAGCCAAAAAGGGAAGTATTTATAAATATTTTATCCGTTCCAATTCCGGTTTTGAAGCTGAAAAAGGGGATCCCTTCGCATTCATGTGGGAAATACCGTCCAATACCGCCTCTGTGGTATGGGATCTTGAAAATACCTGGAGCGATGGCGCCTGGATGGAAAACCGGAAAAAAAATACCGGAAAAGAAAAACCGGTTTCCGCGTACGAATTGCATATTGGTTCCTGGAAAAGGGTGCCGGAGGATGGCAACAGATCGCTCTCTTACCAGGAAATGGCTCTTGAGCTTCCCGGCTATCTTAATGAATTGGGCTTTACCCACGTTGAGTTTATGCCTGTGATGGAACACCCTTTCTTTGGATCCTGGGGATATCAGGTAACCGGATATTTTGCGCCCTCCAGCCGTTTTGGAACACCGCAGGATTTTATGCACCTTATAGATGCATTGCACCAGGCCGGCATTGGTGTGATCCTGGACTGGGTTCCCTCCCATTTCCCTTCCGACCTTCACGGACTGCATTATTTTGACGGAACCTTCCTCTTTGAACATGAAGATCCACAAAAAGGATTTCATCCGGACTGGAAGAGTTATATCTTCAACTATGGAAGAAATGAGGTACGGGCATTTCTTATAAGCAATGCCTTATTCTGGCTGGATAAATTCCATGCCGATGGTTTAAGGGTAGATGCAGTAGCTTCCATGCTATATCTGGATTATTCCCGAAATGATGGGGAATGGCAACCCAATGAATTTGGTGGAAATGAAAACCTGGAAGCAATAAGCTTTTTGAAGGAATTCAATGAGGTTGTTTATGATGAGTTTCCGGACACTATTACTATTGCCGAAGAATCCACGGCCTGGCCTATGGTTTCCAAACCAACCTATATGGGTGGGTTAGGATTTGGAATGAAATGGATGATGGGCTGGATGCATGATACGCTGGAATATTTTCAAAAAGACCCTGTTCACAGAAAACATCATCAAAATACGATCACCTTCAGCACCAATTATGCGTTCACCGAAAATTTTATGCTTCCGCTTTCGCATGATGAAGTTGTCTATGGAAAAAAGGCTTTGTTAAGTAAAATGCCCGGAGACCGGTGGAACCAATTTGCAAACCTAAGGACACTTTACTCCTATATGTTTGCACAT
>JAWOHC010000135.1:0-6427 GCA_046496275.1 Gillisia sp. | reverse complement strand
CTAAGGATACGTCTTACAGAACTTAAAAAATGCCTTTCATAGTCGTAGGTATGAAACCCGATAAGATCTGCGCCCAGCATTCCGTTTAGGATCTCTTCCCTCCATGGCATTGTTCGGAAAACCTCATAGGAAGGAAAGGGAATATGATTAAAAAAACCGATAGTTGCATTAGGGCGTTGCTCACGAATCATATTGGGAACTAATAACAATTGGTAATCGTGAACCCAAATTTTATCTCCTTCCTGGTAATGTGCAATTACCGAATCAGCATATTTTTGATTTACTTTCTTATACATTTCCCATTGCCAGGATTCCCATTCAGTATATTCGGTAAAATAGTGAAACAGTGGCCAGATGCTTCGGTTGCTGAAGCCATAATAAAAGCCATCCATTTCTTCAGAAGTAAAATTCACTGTAATACAGGCATCTTCTCTGGCTCTATTTTTAATTTCCGCCTTTAAACTTTCTGGAATCTCCTCATCTGTTATGCCGCTCCATCCTATCCAAATACTGTCGCCTTCCCTGTGAAATGATTTTAAGCCTGTAGCAAGCCCTCCCACACTTGGAGTAACCTGAAGTTTTCCTTTTGTAATTTTTATTTGAAGAGGTAATCTATTGGATAGGATGATGGTTTTGCTCATAACTATTTTTATTCTGAGTATTACGGGTAATCATATTTCTTAAATTTCCGAAATTGTATTTACTTTGCCATCCTTTTAAAAGAACTTTAAGATTAAATGAAGAATTTAGACTACGGAATTATTGGAAATTGTAAAAGTGCCGCACTTGTATCAAAAACCGGCTCTATAGATTGGTGTTGTTTACCTCATTTTAATTCCGCTGGCGTATTTGCCAAATTGCTGGATGAGAAAATTGGGGGTAGTTTCTCTGTGGATGTATCTGATGATTACACTATAACCCAGGAATATTTATGGCAAACCAATATTGTAAGCACCGTTTATGATAACGGAGAGCATGCCTTTCAACTTATTGATTTTATGCCGCGTTATATGCGGGAGGATGGAACATACTACTCTCCCCCGGATATTATCAGGTTTTTTCGCCTGCTTAAAGGGAAACCTGTATTGAAGGTAAAATATGATCCCAGGCTTGAATTTTCCCTGGAAAAAACATATTCTGATAATAATGGGGATTATATAAAAAGCTATACTCAGGATGGAAAGTATGATTCCCTGTTTCTGTACTCAAGTTTTGATCTTGATAAAGTTTTGAATTATTCAGAAATTACCCTTGAAGAAAATTCATACATGTTGCTGGGTTATCACGAGAAATTGATCTCCCAAAATCTGGATCGTGCTTATTTGAAATTCCAGAGAACCAAAATGTACTGGATGAACTGGAGTGAAAAAACCACTAAATACTCTCAATATAATACTGAAATATTAAGAAGTGCTTTGGTTTTAAAGGCGTTAAGTTTTGAAAAATCCGGAGCTGTGTTAGCAGCTGCAACGACCTCTCTTCCTGAAACGATAGGAGAAGAGAGAAACTGGGATTATCGGTTTTGCTGGATAAGGGATGCGTCAATGGTTATCAAGGTGATGGCAGGATTGGGACATACAAAATCGGCAAGTGATTTTCTTCAGTTTATCATCAACTTAATTCCTCATAAAGATGAAAAAATACAGATCATGTATGGCATCAATGGTGAAAAGGATCTCACAGAGCATATCCTGACCCATTTAAATGGTTATCATGGATCAAAGCCTGTAAGGATTGGAAATGCTGCCTATATTCAAAAGCAGAATGATATTTACGGTATTTTGATGGAGGTGATCTATCAACAATTTATCCAGTTTGAAACTTCATTGGAAAACAGTGAGGAATTATGGACGATCGTTCGTGGGATTGTAAAAATAGTGGAAGAACACTGGGAGAAACCGGATAAGGGAATTTGGGAACTTCGAACAGAGGACAGGCACTTCGTTTTTTCTAAGGTGTTATGCTGGGTTGCAGTAGATCGCGCTATTAAGATAGGGGAGATCCTTAGAAAAGGAATTAATGATGAAAACTGGATCGCGCTTCGCACAGAAATCCACGATGATATTTATAAAAATGGATGGAATGATGAAGTTAAGGCTTACACCCAGTCTTATGGGTCTAAGGATCTTGACGCTTCAACCTTGTTAATGGAGCAATATGGTTTTATAAATGCCCGGGATCCCAGGTTTGTAAGTACCGTTAAAGCTACAGAAAAGGAATTATGCAGGGATGGATTAATGTACCGCTATAAAAATCAGGATGATTTTGGAAAACCAACATCTTCTTTTACAATATGCACCTTCTGGTTTATAGATAGTTTGTTTAAGATAGGTGAGCGTAAAAAGGCCAAGGAAATGTTTGATCAGCTTTTATCATACAGCAATCACCTTGGGCTTTTTAGTGAAGATATTGATTTTGAGACAAAGCGTTTATTAGGTAATTTCCCTCAAGCCTATTCACATTTGGCTTTGATTGAAACAGCTGCTAATTTTTCCCGTGGTTTATTACCTGAAGAAGAACTGTGGACGAATAACTAAGGATTTTCTTTGGAAAGATTGGATAAAGAAATTCGGGTTTTTGACAAGTTTTTTTTGGAAACATCAGGAGCTTTTGTGTATAAATACGTTTCAGAAGCATTGGTGTCATGAATCACATTTACTTTATTATCCCAAAGGGGAGGGCTTTCAAGGAATCTTGAGAGTTCTCCCCTTTAGGTTTTAAAGGAGACTACTTAGTCTCTATAAGATAGTATAATGAAAAAGGGATTTCCAAAAATCCTTATTCCCCAGATTCTCCGAAACGGAAGTATTCGTGAAATTAAAATTAATTTTTGGAAATCCCCTAAATTCAAAAACCCCGGGGACTTGCCCGAGGTTTTTTTTAATAGTTGTCCTAAGAAAAATATTTTTAAAAACTCTGTAAAGAGAAAAGTTTAAAAACAGTACTTGTTTTCTGAAGTCAGTTTTTCAGCAATAGTATTTCTTAAAGCTACTACGTTGGGTTGATTTTGATATTTGGTAAATCTTTTTAAGCCCATTAACATCATTCGTTGTTCATCACCTTCAGCAAAAGAAACTACTCCTTCTTTGGCTTTTTGGGTGATTATATCTACAGCGTGATACAAATAAAGCTTAGACATTGCAATTTGCTCTTTTTGAGTGTCTTCTCCAAATCGTTTGGCATTCTTTTCAGTCCGTAAAATCGCACTTTCCGCCATGTAAATTTCAATAAGAATATCTGAAGAGGCTAATAGCAATTGTTGATGTTCTTCCAGTTCAGCACCAAATTTTTGAACTGCACTTCCTGCAACCATCAGGAATGTTTTTTTCAAATTTTGAATGATCTCTTTTTCTTCAGCAAACAATTCAGAATAATCCGGTTTATCCATAGATGGAATCCCTGTTAGTTCCTTACCTACCGCTGTAGCCGGTCCCAAAAGATCAACGTGACCTTTCATCGCCTTTTTAACCAGCATGCCAACAGCCAGCATTCTGTTTATTTCGTTGGTACCTTCATAAATACGTGGTATTCTGGCATCTCTCCAGGCAGATTCCATAGGAGCATCGGCAGAGAAGCCCATTCCCCCAAAAATTTGTATTCCTTCATCACTGCAATGCTGAATGTCCTCAGAACAGGCAACTTTTAAGATAGAACATTCAATAGCATACTCTTCCACACTTTTAAGTTCGGCTTCCGCATGGGAATTTCCTTCTTCAATTCTTAAAGCTATCCGGTCTTCAATGTTTTTGGAAGCACGATAAACGGCAGATTCCCCTGCATATGCAGCAGTTGCCATTTCGGCCAGTTTTAATTTGATTGCTCCAAATTTTGCGATAGGAGTATTGAACTGTACACGTTCATTGGCGTATTTTACAGAACCATCAATAACCCTTCTTTGTGCGTCTAAACAAGCTCCTGCAAGTTTAATCCGGCCGATATTTAAAACATTCATCGCTATCTTAAATCCATCACCTCTTTCAGCAAGCAAATTTTCCACTGGAACTTTTGTTTCATTGAAAAACACCTGGCGTGTAGAGGAGGAGTGTATCCCCAATTTCTTTTCTTCTTCGCCAAGGCTAATTCCGTTAGGATTTTCCTTATCGTACTCAACGATAAATCCTGTGATGTATTTATCGTCTTCAATTCTGGCAAAAACTATAAAAGTACTTGCAAATCCAGCATTGGAGATCCACATTTTTTGTCCGGTTATGCTGTAATATTTTCCATCTTCAGAAAGTGTCGCTTTTGTCTTTCCGGAATTTGCATCACTTCCCGCTCCTGGCTCTGTAAGGCAATAAGCTCCAAAAACTTCCCCTGTTGCAAGTTTTGGAACATATTTTTTCTTTTGCTCTTCAGTTCCGTAAAGGGTAATAGGCATTGTTCCAATTCCTGTATGTGCCCCAAATGCGGTAGCAATAGAGCCTGTAGCTCCAGAAATATAATCACAAACCAACATGGTGGATACAAAACCCATTCCCAGTCCGTCATATTCTTCTGGTACTGAAACTCCAAGAAAACCAAGTTCCCCTGCTTTTTCCATCATCTCTTCAGTAAGCGCATAATTTTTCTTCTCAAACTCTTCTTTCTTCGGCCACACTTCGCGGTCTATCCATTCTTTTACCGAAGATTTCATCATTTCCTGCTCCTCATTAAAATCTTCAGGAGTAAAAACATCTTCAGCTTTGGTTTCTTTTACCACGAACTGTCCGCCACGGATGAGTTCACTGGTTTTATTTGAATTTTCTGTCATTTTGATTCGTATTTAGTTTTTTAATAATTTATTGCGTTAGAAAAGAGAAAAAAGAGAATAGAAAATAGATTTTTAGAGGTTCAAAGTCCGTTTTGAAAACCCAAAGTCATTTTTTGAAATTCTTGAATTTTCTTATCTAAATTTTCCAATTCTTGTTGGTTAATATAATTTCTATGTTTCGCTACTAATAACTGAGTTCCCAATTCAAAAGAAGATCCTAAGGAAACATCTAGAAAATGGCTAAACGATTTCTCAGTTCTCGCGGAACCTTCAGCTATATTACTTGGCATTGAAACAGAACATCTGCTTAATTGTGAACTCAAATCATATTTTTCATGAGTAGGAAAGTTCACTAAAAGATCAGAGACTTCATTGGCTATATCCAACCCAAGTTTCCAAATTTTCAAATTCTTATAGTTATGTCTTTGCCTATTACTCATTGGCATCTTTTTTCTTTACTCTTTTCTCTATATTCTCTGGTCTATTTTCTTAAGAAAGAAACTCATAAACCCCTGCAGCTCCCTGTCCTGTCCCAACGCACATAGTAACTACACCATATTTGTTTTTAAGGTCACGTTTCCGCATTTCATCAAAGATCTGGACTGAAAGTTTAGCGCCGGTACACCCAAGCGGATGTCCCATTGCAATAGCGCCACCGTTTACATTTACCATGTTTGGATCCAAGCCTAATTCCCTTAGGACTGCAAGGGACTGGGAAGCAAATGCTTCATTTAATTCCATTAGTGAAATATCGTCCTGTGTTAATCCTGCTTGTTTCAAGGCTTTTGGAATTGCATAAACCGGTCCTATTCCCATAATTCTTGGTTCAACTCCAACAGGGGCATAACTTACCAGTCTTGCAATTGGTTCAAGATTTAGTTCTTTGACCATTTCTTCGCTCATCACCAATACAAACGCAGCACCGTCACTCATTTGTGATGAGTTACCTGCGGTTACACTTCCACCTTCGGCAAATACCGGACGAAGTTTGCCCAGAACTTCTTTAGAAGTATCGGCACGTGGACCTTCATCTTTATCTACTATATAGGATCTGGTTTGTTTTTTACCGTTTTCATCAACATAGGTTTGATCGATATTAATAGGAACTATCTGTTCCTTAAAACGGTTTGTTTCCAGCGCTTTTAAAGCCTTTTGATGGGAATTAAAAGCAAATTCATCCTGATCTTCCCTATTGATGTTATATTTATTGGCAACCGCCTCTGCAGTGAGTCCCATGCCCCAGTAATAATCTTCTTTTCCTTCTTTGGCAAGTTTATAATCCGGTACAGGTTTATAACCTCCCATTGGAATATAACTCATACTTTCTGCCCCTCCCGCGATTATACAATTAGCCATTCCGCTTTGGATCTTGGCTGTTGCAATCGCGATGGTTTCCAATCCCGAAGCGCAATATCTGTTTACGGTCATTCCCGGAACATCTTCGATCTTTAATCCCATAAGAGAAATAAACCTACCTACATTCAGGCCTTGTTCTGCCTCCGGCATGGCATTTCCAACGATCACGTCATCGATGCGTTTTTTATCAAAATCCGGCAATTGCTCCATCATATAATTGATGGTTTCCGCTGCCATTTCATCAGGTCTTTTAAATCTGAACACTCCGCGGGGAGCTTTTCCCACAGCTGTTCTGTAAGCTTTTACGATATATGCTGTTTT
>JAWOHC010000186.1:0-9410 GCA_046496275.1 Gillisia sp. | reverse complement strand
ATCTCTAAGGCACAGGTGAATCACTTTGTGGAAGTGATTCCTTCAGTAAATGATATCTTTATTAAAACAGTTACTAAAAATGCGTAATCTTAAACTGATTATTCACAGGGAATACCTTGCCAGGGTGCGAAATAAAACCTTTGTGGTTATGACTTTCTTAAGTCCGTTGATTCTTGTGGGAATGGTTTTTTTGGTGGCTTACCTTAGTAGCCTTAACACCAGTGTAATCCACACGATTGGCATCAATGACCAGAGCAAATTATTTGAAAATGAATTTAAGGATTCTGAAACGCTTCAGTTTATAAACCTTTCGGAAATTTCCCTGGAAGATTCCAAGCTGTTGGTATTGGAAAAGGAGTATTCCGGTTTGTTATTCATTCCGGAAAAGGAAACCAATGTTGAAATTGCTAAATCTGTTATGTTTTATGGAAAGGAATCTCCGGCTTTGGGGATTTTACAGGAAATAGAACGTGTTATTACAGATAAACTAACCACGAGAGAACTCATTTCACGTGGCGTGGATATTTCCAAAATAGCATCGGCAGAGACACGGGTGAGTATTCAGATCCAAAACTTTGAAGGACAACGCACCTCCAAAATGTCCAATTACATCAAGATGTTCTTTGGAGGAGCCGCAGGCTATCTTTTAATGATGTTTATAATCATTTACGGAAATATGGTGATGCGCAGCGTTATCGAGGAAAAAACAAACAGAATTATAGAAATCATTATTTCCTCGGTAAAACCAATGCAGTTAATGTTGGGGAAGATTCTGGGAACTTCCCTGGCGGGACTTACACAATTCGCAATTTGGGTAGTGCTGGGTGGAATTTTGTTAACCATTTTAGCATCTTTTTCTGGTTTGGATTTGGCTTCGCCACCACCAATAGCCCAGGAAGGCATGGATCAAATGCTAAACAATGAAATCCAGCAACTTATCGTAGATGTTACCAATTTACCTTTGGGAACTTTATTGATCTCGTTTTTTATTTATTTTTTAGGGGGGTACTTTCTTTATAGTGCCATATATGCAGCTATAGGTGCAGCGGTAGATTCTGAAACCGATACTCAGCAATTTATGATTCCTATTATTCTTCCGCTAATGTTGGGGATTTATGTAGGTTTTTTCTCGGTGATAGAAAATCCTCACGGTTCAGTTTCCACTATATTTTCTATGATCCCGTTAACTTCACCAATCGTGATGCTTATGCGTATTCCTTTTGGAGTGCCCTGGTGGGAACTCGCCGTTTCTATTATGCTGTTAATTGTTACCAATGCCGGAGTTTTATGGCTGGCAGCAAAAATATACCGGGTTGGTATTTTAATGTATGGAAAAAAGCCTACTTACAAGGAACTATATAAATGGCTAAAATATTAAAGGATGCAAAGCGGTGTAGAGCAGGTAAAAGAAATTATTGAAGAAGATATTTGGGGAAGTATTCTCGAATTTTTCAGAATTACGCTTTTCAGTTTTGAAAGTAGCGGGGATGTTATAAAAATTACAGTAGGACTACTTCTTTTTGTAATAGCTGTATTTTTTATGACGAGTTTTATATTGCGGGGAACACGAATGGTTCTTACCCGAAAAATGGAAGAGGCAGACAGAAATAAATTTATCAGCATCTTTAGATTTATAAAATACCTCACTTATCTTATTGTAGTTATTATTATGATAAGCTCTGCAGGTATAGACATTACAATACTTTTAACAGCCTCTGCGGCATTATTTGTTGGTTTAGGTTTAGCTTTGCAGGATCTTTTTAAGGATATTATTGGAGGATTGTATATAATAATAGACAAAACTTTATTGATTGGTGACATTATAGAAATAAATGGAAAAGTAGGCAGAGTGATTGAGATAAAATTACGAACCGCCAGGGTTTTAACCAGAGATGACAAAGTGATGGTAGTTCCCAATCATAAATTTATTACAGATATTGTTCTTAATTACACCCAAAACCATGAAGCTACAATGGAATTTGTAAAAGTGGGAGTGGCATATGGAAGCGATACCCTGAAGGTGAAAAATATATTGCTGGAATGTGCAATGGAGCAATCAGGAATTATTAAAAAACCGGATCCATTTGTGCTTTTTGACGACTTTGGGGAATCGGCGTTGGTCTTTACGCTTCATTTTTTCGTAACAGATAGTTTTGTGGATCCTAAAATAAAAAGTGAGCTTCGGTTTAAGATCGATGAAAAATTCAGATTGAACAACATCAACATTCCATTTCCGCAACGAGATGTTCATATGGTTTACCCTCAACAACCCAAATAACATCAAATTAGTAGATGAATAGATTGTTTCCTCTGTTTTTTGTACTTCTGTTTGCGGGGGTTGGTTTGGTCTCTTATGGTCAAAGTACAGATTTGGCGAGAATTGAATATACCTACTTTCCGCAGTCAGATTCTGATAATTCCTTCCGAAGATTTCGAAGCTTTGTGAATTTTCCAATTAAGATGAACGAGAAAGGAGCCTATCTGGTTCCTGGAATTGATTATGAAAATATCAATTTAAAATATGAAGATCCAGCTCTGTTTTCCAGGGAGGAACTGGAACGTTTCCAGTCCGTTACCTTTAGCCTTGGATATACTTTTAAAATAAATGAAGCATGGCGTTTTGGGACAAATGCAGGGGTGAAAGTGGCTTCTAATTTTGAAAGGAATGCTGTTATTGCAGATGATTTGATTTATACAGGAGGGATTTTTTTCATAAATATTAAGGAAGATGAGCGGTATATCGAACCTGTACGTCTTATCCTGGGATTGCACTATTCTACCACTTCCGGGATTCCTTTTCCTCTTCCCGTTGTAAACTATTACAAACGATTTCAGCCAAAATGGGCTTATGGGGTAGGGATACCAAAGACCAGTTTAGAATATTTTATCAATGAAAAAAATACCATCCAGGGCTTTGCAAGTTTAGATGGATTTTTTGCGAATGTTCAAAATAATTTTGATGTAAATCCCACCAATACTTCTTCAAAAGACATTGCTGCAAATATTTCAATGACTATCTTGCTTGCCGGAATAGGGTATGAACATAAATTCACAGATAATCTATCATTTTATCTGTATGCAGGACATACTTTAATCAACAATATCAGGTTAAGGGACGATGCGCTGGAAAAGGTATATATTATTAACGAAGCAAATTCATTTTGTGGCCGTGGAGGTTTAAAATTTAGCATATTATAATGGCGAAAATATTAGTTATAGAAGATGAGGCATCAATACGCCGCGTACTTATAAAAATTCTTTCTGAAGAAAATAGTTCTTACTATGTTGATGAAGCAGAAGATGGATTGGCAGGGATAGAAAAATTAAAGGATGAGGATTTTGATCTCATTCTTTGTGATATAAAAATGCCGAAAATGGATGGTATTGAAGTATTGGAAGCGATTAAAAAAATTAAGCCTGAAATTCCCGTGGTGATGATTTCCGGCCATGGAGATCTGGATACCGCGGTAAATACAATGAAATTGGGTGCTTTCGATTATATCTCAAAACCACCGGATTTAAACAGGTTGCTCAACACGGTGCGGAATGCCCTGGATAGAAAAGAGCTTGTGGTTGAAAATACCCGCCTTAAAAAGAAGGTGAGTAAAAATTATGAGATGGTAGGTAATTCTCATGAGATTACCAGGATAAAGGAGATTATCGAAAAAGTTGCACCTACAGATGCCCGTGTGCTTATCATGGGGCCAAATGGAACGGGAAAAGAACTTGTTGCGCACTGGATACATCAAAAAAGCCAGCGGTCTAATGGGCCAATGATAGAGGTGAATTGTGCAGCAATCCCATCAGAATTGATAGAAAGTGAATTGTTTGGTCACGTGAAAGGCGCGTTTACCTCTGCGGTGAAAGACCGGGCGGGGAAATTTGAAGCCGCAAACGGAGGAACAATTTTTCTGGATGAAATTGGGGATATGAGCCTCTCTGCACAAGCAAAGGTTTTACGTGCATTGCAGGAAAATAAAGTTTCCAGGGTAGGAAGCGACAAAGACATAAAAGTAGATGTTCGCGTTATTGCGGCTACCAATAAAGATCTTAAAAAAGAAATTGAAGAAAAGAAGTTCAGGGAAGATCTTTTTCACAGGCTCGCGGTAATTTTAATTCAGGTGCCGGCTTTAAATGAACGCCGGGAAGATATTCCTCTGCTTGTTGAGTTTTTTGCCCAAAAGATCGCAGAAGAGCAAGGCACTAATAAAAAAGAGTTCACCCAGAATGCCATCAATCTTTTAAAAGAATATGACTGGACCGGAAATATCCGCGAACTTCGGAACGTGGTAGAACGTCTTATTATTTTGGGCGGAAATAAAGTTACCGAAGAGGATGTGAAACTCTTTGCCAGCAAAGCATAGTTAGAGAGTTTTCAAAGTAAGAAAAATATTTCTAATCTAAGTGTTTTTCTTACTTCTTAAGTGCTGGCGGGATATATCTCAGGAAATACATAGTGTCTCCGCTGGGATGCTTCCATTCATTAAAAAGTTCAAATCCAAATCTTTGATATACCAGGGCGTTTTTTCGCATTCGTGTTTCAGCATATAATGGAAGGTTGTATTCTACCGCCTGACGGTAAAATTCATCTTTCATCTCTTTCCCCGTCTGGGTATCTGCTCCACGTGCGTCTGCCAGAATCCCCCAGAACCAGCAATATAAATACTCTCCTTCTTTAGGGCGTTGATCTTTAATGTACTTCTGGCTTTTTAAAATATTCATAGCCTTTCTAAAGCCGGTAACATTAATTAAAAGCCCGAGTTGTTCAGGAATTTCTGCCCAAAAATTATCATCCTTGCTGCTTGTTTTAAACAGGATGGCGATACCTTTTTGGTTTTCAGAAATTATAAGTGCGTCTTTTTTCAGGGCCTTTTCTACCATATGTGTGGCCAGGTAATGAAAACGTTCGTCTTTTTTGGAGTCCTCTTTAACGATCTCCATGGAAGTAGGGATTTCTTTCAATAAAAGCGCAACCTTCTCTATAACTTCTTCTTTTTTCAAGATGATTTAATTTAACTGCGAATATAAAAAATTATATCTTTTTAAGTTGTGTATCTTTAGGATCAAAAGGTTTTATCAGAAATAACCAAACCCGAAAATTGATCAACGCCATTAAAATTAAAGTAATTTCTTCAGATAAGACATAGAAAACATTAAAAATAAAACCATATTCCCTGATGAAAAAACCGAATTCAAAACAATTTTTAGCTTCCGGAAAAATAGATCTAAAGGATTTTCCAAGTTCATTTTCCCTTGGTGTAAAGGAGAAAACAATCGAGAAAAAACTTGCAAAAATCAGGGTGGAACTTGCCGATTGGCAGGATGTTATGTACGCTCATGGTAAATATTCGGTTTTGATATGTTTACAGGGAATGGATACCGCCGGAAAAGATAGCCTCATACGTGAGGTCTTTAAGGATTTAAATGCCCGTGGAGTCGTGGTGCATAGTTTTAAAGTTCCCTCTTCATTGGAGTTGAAGCACGACTTCTTATGGAGACATTACATCGCCTTGCCGGCAAGGGGGAAATTTGGAGTTTTTAACCGGACACATTATGAAAATGTGCTGATTACCAGGGTGCGCCCGGAATATATTCTGAATGAAAACCTACCTGAAATTAATAAGCTCGAAGATATAACCGAAGATTTCTGGGAAAACCGATTCGAGGATATCAGGAATTTTGAAAAACATATCTCCCGGAATGGAACTATTATTTTTAAGTTCTTTTTGAATATTTCAAAAGAAGAACAACGCCAACGCTTGCTGCGAAGGTTGGATAAGGCAGATAAAAATTGGAAATTTTCCCCTGGAGATCTTAAGGAACGCAAATTATGGGATGATTACCAGCACTTTTATGAGGATGCTATTTCCCGGACTTCCTTTTCTCATGCTCCCTGGTATATTATCCCTTCCAACGATAAAACGACCGCCAGATACCTAACAGCAAAGATCATTTTGGAAGAATTGGTTAAATATAAAGACGTTCAGGAGCCGGAGTTGGCTCCCGAAATTGTAAAATACCTTTCGGAATATAGAGAACAACTTCAAAAAGAACATAAACCCGAATAGGTTGCTTGAATCCCATTTATATTGTTATTTAGCTTTTACATTTAAATACCCCATTTTCCGATGAAAATAGTATCACTTCTTTTTTTATTTATCAGTTTTTCCTTTTCTTCAATCGCTCAGCCTACGCAAAGTGTTGAAGATTCCTTAAACATTAGAACCATATATGATATGGCATTGCTTAATGGGCAGGCTTATAGCTGGCTGGATCATTTATCGAATGAAATAGGGCACAGGCTTTCAGGCTCAACGGGCGCTCAGCGGGCTGTGGAATACACTAAAAAGGAATTGGAAAAGCTTGGACTCGATCGTGTTTGGCTTCAACCGGTGATGGTTCCAAAATGGGTTAGGGGAGCTAAGGAATATGCATATGTGGAATCAACTCCGGGGAATACAAGAGATGTCAATATTACCGCTTTGGGAGGATCTGTGGCTACTTCAAAGGAAGGTACAAAGGCAGAGGTGTTGGAAGTGCAGGGTATTGAAGATCTTGAAAGCTACGGAGAAGAAAATATAAAAGGAAAGATCGTTTTTTATAACCGCCCTATGCGAGCAGATATAATCAATACGTTTGAAGCCTATGGGGGTTGTGTAGATCAGCGTTATTCCGGAGCGGCGGAAGCTGCAAAATATGGTGCGGTAGGCGTGATCGTGCGGTCTTTGAACCTGAGGCTGGATGATTTCCCGCATACAGGCACCATGAGCTATGGGGAACTTCCTGTTTCTGAAAGGATTCCTGCTGCCGCAATAAGCACCAATGATGCTGAATATTTAAGCGGACTTTTAAAGATCCAAAAAAATTTAAAATTATATTTTAAACTGAATTCTGAACAACTTCCAGATGTTGAGTCTTATAATGTGATTGGAGAAATTACCGGAAGTGAATTTCCTGAAGAGATCATCTTGGTAGGAGGACATCTCGATTCCTGGGACCTGGGAGATGGTTCCCATGACGATGGTGCCGGAGTGGTCCAATCCATGGAGGTACTACGTCTCCTAAAAGAAATAGGAATTAAGCCAAAACGCAGTATTCGGGTGGTATTATTTATGAACGAAGAAAACGGCCTTCGCGGAGGAAATAAATATGCTGAGGTTGCAAAAGAAAAGAATGAAAATCACATTTTTGCCCTGGAAAGTGATTCTGGTGGATTCACTCCCAGAGGTTTTTCTTTTGAAGCTGATGATGCACAATATGCGCAAATAATAAGCTGGAACGAGTTGTTTAAGCCATATCTTATTCATCAATTCGACAGAGGAGGGAGCGGAGCCGATATTGGTCCATTGCGCGGGGGAACAACCGTTTTGGCAGGATTGCGTCCCGATTCTCAACGATATTTTGATCATCACCATTCAGACAATGATACTTTTGAACATATCAACAAAAGGGAACTGGAACTTGGTGCGGCTACCATGACTTCGCTCATTTACCTGGTAGATAAATATGGGATAAAAGAGTAGTGAGTAGTGAGTAGTGAGATTTGAGAATGAGAGGAATTTACGGGGATTAATGTTCATTGGTAGGGATTCTTCCTCGCCCAAAAGCTCGTTCAGAAATGACAAAAAACCATCTTGGCATTTCATTCTGAACTCCGTGAAGAATCCCTCGTATTTAGGGAGCAAATTAAAACCGATTTCAATTTCTTCAAACGTAAATCCTGTTATCTTTGCGGCTTAAAATTTAAGAATTGCAGTTAGCAGCCTACACCAAAGAATTTCAGAAAAATCTTAATATCGCCTTCCCCGTCATGATGGGGCAGCTGGGGCATGTACTTGTTAGCCTGGTAGATAATTTGATGATAGGCCAATTGGGAGCTGCGCCTTTGGCTGCGGTATCTTTGGGAAACAGCCTGGTTTTCATCGCACTTGCCTTGGGAATAGGATTCTCCTTTGCAATCACCCCACTAATTGCTGAAGCGGATGGTGCCGGGGATATTGAAAAGGGAAGAAGCTATTTTCATCACGGTATTATGATGTGCGCCGTAAGCGGGATCTTTTTATTTTTGGTACTGTTGCTTGCAAAACCTGTTTTATATCATTTAAACCAGCCGCCGGAAGTGGTGGATCTCGCGATCCCATATCTTGAAATTGTGGCATTCTCAATGATTCCGCTAATGATATTTCAGGCTTATAAGCAATTTGCAGACGGGCTTTCACAAACCAAATATGCCATGTACGCCATCCTGATCTCCAATGTGGTGAATGTGATATTTAATTACCTGCTTATCTATGGAATCTGGGTTTTTCCAAGGCTGGAACTTCGTGGAGCGGCAATAGGGACCTTAATCTCACGGTTTTTTATGTTGTGGTTCATCTGGGAGATTCTTCGCCGAAAGAAAAAATTCAGAAGTTATTTTATCTGGAGTAAAAAAGAACTTCTTAAAATGGCTATTTTTAAACGCCTTCTTGCCCTTGGTTTTCCCACCGCTTTACAAATGTTTTTCGAGGTAGCGATCTTTGCAGGAACTATCCTTCTGGCAGGAACCCTGGGCACCAATCCGCAGGCGGCAAATCAAATAGCCCTTAACCTGGCATCTATGACCTACATGATCGCGGTTGGACTGGGAGTTACTGCAACAATAAGGGTTGGAAATCAAAAGGGCTTGAGAAATTATAAGGATTTAAGGCGAATCGCACTTTCTACGTTCTTATTGGTTTTTATAATTGAGGCCGTATTTGCACTTGGATTTATTTTATTAAAGGACTGGTTGCCCACGCTATATATCGATAATAGCGAAGTGATCATTCTGGCGGCTCAATTATTGATTATTGCAGCATTATTCCAGTTAAGCGATGGGTTGCAGGTCGTTATCCTGGGTGCTTTAAGAGGCCTGCAGGATGTAAAAATCCCAACGCTTATTTGTTTTATAGCATACTGGATCATAGGATTTCCGGTTTCCATATATTTTGGAAAAGCGGATAAACTTGGAAGCATGGGAATCTGGCTGGGATTATTGGTTGGATTGTCTGCTTCGGCGATATTATTGTATTTTAGGTTTAATTATTTAAGCAGAAAATTAATTCTGAAAGAAAATCCTGTTTTATCAGCAGCGACTTCAAGGACTGAAATTTAAAGCATAGTATTCCCTGACTTGCAAATAAAAGAATCAAAAACGAGTATAATAACTAAGGATACTATTAGATTTACTAAATAAAAAAAATAAAAAACTATGGATTTTCCAAAATTCCTTTTAGGTGATAACACCGATTATCCCGATGCTATTTTTGTAATACATACAGAATATCCCCGTTTTATAATAAATCTTGAAAACGATGATGTAGAATGGCTGGAAGATTTTGATCAAAGTGATGAAAAAGAATTGGCAACACTTGCCGAAGATTTGATCA
>JAWOHC010000116.1:0-4789 GCA_046496275.1 Gillisia sp. | reverse complement strand
CCTTGTTGAAATCTTAAATGGGGAACGTTATGTTTCAAGCCATTCCTACGTTCAAAGTGAGATCAATATGCTAATGAAAGTGGCCGAGTCCTTTGACTTTACAATAAACACCTTCACACATATTCTTGAAGGTTATAAAGTTGCCGATAAAATGAAGGAACACGGGGTTGGTGCATCCACTTTTTCCGACTGGTGGGCATATAAATACGAAGTAAAGGATGCGATCCCATACAACGCAGCTATTATGTATGATGCGGGATTAACCGTCGCAATAAACAGCGATGACAGCGAAATGAGCCGAAGATTGAACCAGGAGGCGGCAAAAACTGTGAAATATGGCGGTGTTCCGGAAGAAGATGCCTGGAAATTTGTCACTTTAAACCCGGCAAAACTGATGCATATTGATCAATATGTTGGAAGTATTCAAACAGGAAGGGATGCAGATATTGTTTTATGGTCCGGAAACCCACTATCCATTTACACAAAAGCAGAAAAAACCCTAATTGAAGGAGCTGTTTATTTTGATCTTGAAAAAGACAAAGCGATGCGGGAAGAAATTGAAGTTCAAAAAAACCTGTTAACGGGACAAATGCTGAATGCTAAAAACGGAGGAGAAAATACACGAACTGTTAGCCCGAAAGAAGAGCAACATATTCATTGCGACACCCTGGAAATACACTAAAAACACAAAGATGAAACATCCATTAGTATAAAATTTATCATACAGAAAAATGATTATGTGGATGTTACATATGACCTATAAAAAACAATAAGATCAACAGATGAAAACATATAGAAAAGCCATAATGCTATTGCTTATTTCCATTACCGGAAATCTAACAGCTCAACAAACTCCTGCCTCCAAACAAACAGAAGCCGTTACTATTGTAGGCGCAAAGGCACATCTTGGGAACGGAGAAGTAATCGAGAACAGCCTTATTATATTTGAAAACGGGAAAATCACCCAGGTAATGGATGCGCTTACCACAAAAATGCAGTATCGGGGAGAGATTATCAATGCTGAAGGTAAGCACGTATATCCTGGTTTTATCGCACCAAATTCAACCTTGGGACTTGTTGAGATCGCTTCAGTGAGAGCTACAGATGATGAAGATGAAATAGGAGAAATGTTGCCACATTTAAGGAGTTTGGTTGCCTACGATGCTGAAAGTAAAATTGTGGAAAGCATGAGGCCTAATGGAGTGTTGATTGGACAAATCACTCCAAGGGGAGGGACTATTTCCGGTACTTCGTCCATCGTTCAGTTTGATGCCTGGAATTGGGAAGATGCAGCGATAAAGAACGATGATGGATTGCACATCAACTGGCCAAATAGTTTTACAAGAGGACGTTGGTGGTTAGGTGAAGAACGTGGGATGAAACCGAATAAAGAATATGCCGATCAGGTTTTAAAATTAACTCAGTTTTTTAATAATTCCAGAGCATTTTTGGCAGGAGACCAAAAAGAGATTCATTTGCCTTTTAAAGCGATGGAAACTGTTTTCTCCGGACAAAAGAAAGTTTATATCCACGTAAACGGTGAAAAAGAGATCCTGGATGCCATTCAGTTTAAAAAAGATCAAAATTTAAATGATTTGGTACTGGTGGGAGCTTATAATGCCCATAAAGTAATAGATAAGCTGAAGGAGAATAACATTGCTGTATTAGCCCAAAGGCCACATCTCACTCCTAATAATGATGGAGATCATTATGATGCCTCCTATAAGCTGGCAAAAACCCTTTTTGATGCCGGGATTTTGGTAGGATTGGAAAGCAGCGGACAAATGGAAACCATGAACACGCGAAATTTGCCTTTTTACGCCGGAACCGTGGCTGCACATGGAATGGATAAAGAAGATGCTTTAAAACTGATTACCTCGAATACCGCAAAAATTTTAGGAATCGATGAGTTTGTAGGAACCCTGGAAACAGGAAAAGATGCAACTTTATTTATAAGCGAAGGAGATGCATTGGATATGAGGGGAAATAGACTTATAAAAGCATATATTCAGGGACGGGAAGTTAGCCTTGAAAGTCACCAAACAGAATTATATCAGCGATATTCAAAGAAATATAAGGCTCAGGAAGAAAAGTAGATTTTGCTTTTTTTGAGACTTTTTACCTAATAACCCCGTCAGGATTTCACTCCTGGCGGGGTTAATAATTTTATGGATTTTGCGGCTCCGTTTTCCATCTTATCTGCTTATTTTAGCAGGATGATAAAACAGATTTCGAGCGCTCAGAATCCGGCAATAAAAAGACTATTACAACTTCAGGAAAAGTCACGGTCCCGTAAAAAGGAAGGTGTTTTTGTTGTGGAAGGGATACGGGAAATAAGCCTTGCTCTTAAAGCTGGTTTTGAAATTGATGAAATTTATTTTTGTGCTGAATTATTTAAGGAAGGACAAATTTCAGCCCTGCTAAAAAATACGGCTAATCCACCGGAGATCACAGAACTTTCAGCTGAAGTTTATGACAAGATCGCGTATCGCGGAAGCACCGAAGGATTGATCGCGGTAATTAAATCCAAAAACACAAGCCTGGAAAACCTTCAGCTGAAGTCCAAAAACCCACTTATTCTCGTGGCAGAAGCACCCGAAAAACCAGGGAATATCGGCGCTCTTTTTCGCACTGCCGATGCAGCAAATGTAGACGCAGTACTTATTGCAAATCCAAAAACCGATCTTTTCAACCCAAATATCATACGGTCCAGCGTAGGTTGTGTTTTCAGCAATAAAATAGCGACCGGGACCACTTCAGAGATCATTCAGTTTTTAAAAAATAAAAATATCGCTATTTATGCTGCCGCGTTGCAGGCCTCAAAAAATTATAGCGAAATGGATTTCACCGCTCCCTGCGCAATAGTGGTTGGCACGGAAGCTACCGGCTTAAGCCAGGAATGGCTTGAGAATTCCAGTCAAAATATAATAATTCCCATGCAGGGAGAAATAGATTCCATGAACGTATCTGTAGCTGCAGGTATTTTGATTTTTGAAGCAAAAAGACAACGCGGGTTTTAATTTGAAAAAACTACCCAGTAGTTATAAATTACGCACCTTCAAGACTTAAAATTCTAATTCCTTCACAACTTTTGAGAATGAGCCCTGATAGGATGGTTGATTTGGGATTCGTTAATTGGCCTTGATGTTTAGAATTGGATTTTCCCTTATCTTTGCAGCTTGAAAATCTTCAACCATAACAAGAACAAACAATCATGGATTTTTCTTCCTTAGGCATAGCTCCCTCACTATTAAAAGCATTGGCCGATCAAAATTACAATCAGCCATATCCTATTCAAAAGGAGGTGATCCCGGCAATTTTAAATGGAAAGGATGTCCTGGGAATTGCCCAAACAGGCTCGGGAAAAACCGCGGGTTATGTTTTGCCTATTTTAATGAATTTAAGAGCCAATCCTCCTTCAAAAAACAGGCATGTAAATGTTTTGGTGCTTGTACCAACGCGTGAATTGGCAATGCAGGTTCGGGAAGTTTTCCAGTTGTTTGGATTGGCCCTTCCGGAACGAATAAAATCCCTGGCAGTTTTTGGGGGCGTTGCCATTAATCCGCAAATGAAAGCTTTGCAGGGTGTCAATATTTTAGTTGCCACACCCGGAAGGTTATTGGAACTGGTTGAATCCAATGCCGTGAAATTATCCAATATCGAAACCCTTGTTCTGGATGAGGCCGATAAAATGTTGAATCTGGGGTTCAAAGAAGAAATGAACCGGATCTTTGCCCTTTTGCCCAAAAAACGTCAAAATTTATTGTTCTCTGCCACCCTAAATGATGATGTTACCAACATCAATCAGATCTTGTTACGCGATCCCCTGGTTGTAAAAATTGAACCGGAAAGCGATACTATTGACCTTATCTCCCAACTTGCTTATTTTGTGCCGGAAGAGAAGAAAGGACAACTCTTGCGCTATCTTATAAAACACAAGGATTTAAAACAGGTATTGGTTTTTACTTCTTCAACGTATAAAGCAGATAATGTGGCCGATAAACTCCGAAATAACGGAATAGATGCCAAGGCAATTCACAGTAAAAAAAGCCAGAAAGCACGGACTGAAGCTTTGAGTAAATTCAAATCCGGGGAACTGCGCGTTTTAGTTGCGACCGATTTAATATCGCGTGGGATTGATATTCAGTTTTTGCCTTATGTGATCAATTATGAATTGCCCCGATCTCCCAAGGATTATATTCACCGTATAGGAAGAACCGGCCGCGCTGAATCTCCGGGAGAAGCAATCTCCTTTATTTCCCCGGAAGAAGAACATCACTTTAAAATCGTACAAAAAAAGATGGGGAAATGGGTTACTATGATTGATAGCAAAACTATAGAACTTCATGGCTATTAAACGCATCATTAATTTATAAAATCTTATTATTTTGACACCACAAACCTTATTTTATATAATCGTTCTCATAATCCTTGTCGATTTTATAATCGATAAAGTTCTTGATACCCTTAATGCAAAGCATTTTGACGATCCAATTCCGAAAGAATTACAGGATGTTTATAATAAAAAAGAATATGAAAAATCCCAGCGATACAAAAAAGAGCGCTATAAATTTGGCGTGATCACTTCCACATTTTCTGTGGTATTGATGCTGGCATTTTTATTTTTTGACGGGTTTGCTTATGTGGATTCCATCGCGCGAAGTATTACAGAAAATTCAATCGGTATCGTTTTGATATTCTTCGGAATAATAATGTTTGCCAGTGATTTTCTTACCCTTCCATTTTCCTGGTACAGCACTTTTGTGATCGAGGAAAAATACGGTTTTAA
>JAWOHC010000091.1:0-4762 GCA_046496275.1 Gillisia sp. | reverse complement strand
ACACGGTGAAGACACGCTCCGGTAAGAGCACCACGGGCGACAACGTGCCCGGCATCTGCAGGAACAGCAGGAGGATCGCCAGCCGCAGTGCGAGGCCGGTGAGAAAGCCGAGATACCTGCTAACTTTATAATTGATTTCAAAGAAATCGAAAACTTTATTGATCTCTTTCAGCAATTCCTGATTTCCTGTAAACAGGGTGTAATCTGAGTAGATCGTGAAGGTAGATTCATTTAAATTCCCGCTGCTTAGGTACCAATATTTCATTAATTTCCCTTATTCTTCACGTTCTATCACACAGGTTTTACAGTGAACCTTTAAGCCTGTTACCCCAAAGATCAAATTTACGCCTTCCTGCTGCATTTGTTCTGCATAGCGAATATTTGCAACTTCATCAAACCGGGCTCTTAACTCGATTTGGACTGTTACTTTTTTTCCGTTTTTCACGGCATTAATAAGGGAACTGGCAATATGTGATATTTTGGCAAGCCTGTAAATCGTGATCTTAATGGTTTTCACCTTTGGATCCAGTGCCGCCTCCCTTAGGAATTTAACTACGTAGGCAAAGGTTTGGTACGGGGAATACAGCAGATAATCCTTTTTCGCGATCATTCCCAATAAACTTCCATGAAGGACCAAACCCGGAATAGGCAAAGGATCTATTGCCTTGTAGAGCAGTTTAGCATTTCCAAGGCTGGGAAAGTTCATATAATCTCTCCGGTTATGATATCTCCCACCAGGAATTATACTATCTGTAGCGTCTATACCCATTTTTCCCAAGAGGTATCCCAGGGTATCTTCGCCAATGTTCATATCATATACAAAACGCACAGGATCTCCTTTAATTCGATCCTTGACACTCATTGAGATCTTTTCAATAAAACTTTTACTCAGGTCACTGTCGATATCCAACTCGGCATCCCGGGTTATTTTGATCATATGAGCTGAAATGCTCTCATATTCAAAAATATTGAAAATTGTTTTCAAATTAAACCGAATCAAATCATCCAGCAAAATGATGTATTGCTTATCACCTTCCGCAGGGAGTACCACGAAACGATCTATACTTCTGGGTATTTCAATCAAAACATATTTTCTGTCCTGCACCTGCCTGTTCAGAAGTTTAGAAATTCCTTGTTGAGGGGCTTCTTCCTTCATCACCATTTTTACCGCGAGATATGCCGCACTATCCTTAAGGCTGGGAACTTTAACCAAATCGTTTAAAATAATGGTAACCAGCGCCGGACTTACATGGGTTAGAAAATAGTTTTTTATAAAAGGTTCCTGAGCTTCGGATACCTGTTTTTCATTTATAATGAAAATATTGTGGTCTTCCAGCTGATGTTGAATTCTATCTAAAATTTTTAGGCTTTCGGCTTGTTGATCAATCACTATTTGTGTGATCTCTTCCAGAAGTTTTCCGGCTTTAATACCTCCTAAAACACTTTTGGCGCTCTTTCCTGCAAGATCTATACGTTTGATCGTTGCGTACCTAACTTTAAAAAACTCATCGAGATTATTGGAGAAAATCCCAAGAAAACGAAGCCTTTCTATAAGCGGAACTGTCTCATCTTCAGCCTCCTGAAGCACACGCGCATTAAATTGAAGCCAGCTAAGCTCCCTGTTTATATATTGATTACTGTTCATTTAATTATCGTAAATTTTTCGGAAATAAATTTAAAATTGTTTTTCCGTCTTTAAGGTCTTTCCAGGAGTTTGTTTTGAAATCTATAACTGTAAGTCCGGTAGTTGGTATAGAGACAAAACTCTTATCTCCCAAATCGTTCACAAGAACCGTCATTGCCGGATTATGTCCAAAGACCATCAGGTTCTCAATTTCCGGATCACAATCCTGAATTTGAGAGAATAACTCCCGGCTGCTAAATGTATACAACGAGTGTTTTATAACGAAATTCTCCTCCCTTATATTCAATTTTTCCTTGAATATTTTAGCGGTTTCCTGCGCTCTAACCGCAGGACTGGACCAAATAACTAAAGGGTGTTCAAGAAATTCTTCAAAAGCAGTACTCACAAGTTCACCATCCCTATACCCTCTCTTTTTTAGAGGTCGTTTTTCATCTTTAAGATTTTGCTCCCAGGAGGATTTTCCGTGCCTTACTAAAATTAGCCTTTTCATATGTGTTTTATTATTGTTTTAGCGGTCATATGTAACATCTATATAAGCATTTTCCTGTGGGAGAAAATTTATTCTCATGGATGTTTCATTTCTTATAATTTAAAATTTTGGATTTTGAATTTCAGATTTGTAAAAAAGGGTTAAGTGCGTCAAAGGATTAAAACGGCTCTTGCCAAAAAAGCATTAGGGCGCTAATCGCTTAATACCCCAGGAACCTTTGTCTTTAAAATAGAATATTCTGTCGTGTAACCTATTGGATCTGCCTTGCCAAAACTCGAAGCTTTCAGGCCTTACGAGAAACCCTCCCCAATCATCAGGTTTTGGAATGTCGATATCCTTATATTTATGTTCCAGTTCCCGTAGCTTAGTTGTCAAAATATCCCGGGATTCTATTTCACTGCTCTGGTTTGAAGCCCAGGCCCCCAGCTGGCTGCCTCTTGGTCTTGTATTAAAATATGCTATGGATTTTTTTTCTGAAATTTTTTCTGCTACTCCTTTAATAATCACCTGACGCTCCAAACCAGCCCAAAAGAAGGAAAGACAGGTATGAGGATTATGCAACAAGGATATTCCCTTTTCTGAAGTATAATTAGTATAGAAGATAAATCCCTCTTCACTAAACTCCTTTAATAGAACGATTCTGCTTTTCGGAAAACCATCGGTCCCAATAGTTGCTAAGGTCATGGCATTTGCCTCTACTGAATCATTTAATTCCCGTCTGTATTTCAATACCATTTCCATTTCATCAAACCAGGCATGAAATAATTCCAATGGATTTTCAGGAATTTCAGATTCCACTAGCTCTCCTTTGATATAATTTTTACGGTAATCGGATAAATTTTTTCCCATTAAATTGACTTTCGTGCAATTTACAAGATTTGAAAATAAGATGGAATAACTATTCAAAAAGTTTCTTGGAGATACCAAATTCCAGTGATTATATATTCTTAAAAATCGGAAAATAATGAAATTAATAAATCAAGGTTTTAATTCTTTGAAAAGATAAAATCATTGAATTTTGATGTCTAAATTTCAAGTCTTACCGGGCAATTTTTCGGTTTTTAATCCTTTGATAATCAGTGTAAGAATCGAAGGAATTCACCTACTAAAAAATTAAATTTCACCATTCAAATGAAAATAAAAAGGGGAAAAACCCTTCACGAAATTCTTAATTATTGTGTTTCATCGAAATTAAAGAACCCCAGATCGGTTTTTGAATGTTTTTTTAATTATGGTAGTTCATCGAGTTTATTGAACACTATAGCTAAAACCTATCATATAATTTTCTAATACGGTTTATCTAACTAATATTTGCCCAGAAATTAATCTTGACCCCAAAGGATTATTTCAACTTAACCTACTACTATTAAAGAATTTGTATTAACCCCCAATTATTTAAACGTAGTTAATTAATGTTCAAATTAAGTTTAATTCGATTTACCCTATTTTTAAAAACCCTAAAATTTTCACTGCTTTTTTTTAGTATAATTGCATTTACCAGTTGCTCGATTCCCGGGTTGGTAAATCCAGACAGTTACGGAAGGGATCACCAGGTGTATGCGGTAGATTTTGAGCCCGAAAACCTAAGCAGCATCAATATTTCAAAGATGAACAAAGGAACTTGGGAGGATGCAGGTAAAGTTCTCAATAACCAAAATGCCCGATTTAGTATCTCTATAGAAGCCAATTACTTAATAGTGGAGGCAAATAAAGCGAAAATGGATCTGCCCACCTATCAAACCTGGTTAAACTATGCCAGACAGCAATTAGGATATACAATGGATTCTGAATACGATGTATTTGATACTGTTAAGGAAGGTTGGATCTATGAAATAGACCTGGACAAATTTCCATTAATAAACGAAGAAAATCATCGTATTTTGATGTATGAGTTCAATTAAGATTTAATAATTTTCCAAATAGGTTGTCTTAACGGGCAACCTTTTTTTTGTTTTAACCCTTTGATTTTCAGGGTGAAATTAAAGGGTTTTTACCTATTGATACTTTAAAATTTAGATTAAATAAAACAAATTTTTCTTATTATTATAGGTAAAATTCCCCGTTTTTAAATTAAAATATTGCATTTCATCTTAATAAATTGGTATTATATCTAATAAATAGATTATTTGTTTTTTAATTCATTTTATGTAAATACATTTATTACATAAAGATTACGAAACGATCCTCAAACGTTTCTGAGACGTTATATTAAGATTCCCCCCCCCAAAAATCTTCAATATTTATTAGACCTTGTTTTTTCCCTAAAAGAAACAAAATAGGAGAATATCCCCTTCAGATCTCCTTTTACAAAAAATTGTTGCTTAAAAATAATCATTTTTTAAGATCAGATTTCTAAAGATCTCATCAGTTCGCTTTAAAATAAATATGTCTAATTCAAAAATGTCAATTATGACTGGGAAAACTACACTCTCATTTTTGGTCACCCTTTTTAAAAGGTTGGAAAACACTCTGGATAACAAGAATAAAATCCGATTTCCAATTGTGGTATTTCTTGCCTGCTTGGGGCTCATAAATTTCGGAAATGCGCAAGCACAAAATGTGGATGTGACAATTCCATCAGGAGGTTTCGAAATTGATGCAAATCTCGTTTCTAATAGCCCATCTAG
>JAWOHC010000069.1:0-11096 GCA_046496275.1 Gillisia sp. | reverse complement strand
TTTCCTCAGGATCTGTATATATGATTTGTAATTCTTCAAGGGCTGCTAATCTTTTCTTTTCATCTTTCGGAATTTCTGCTGTTATCATATACCTGATGTTTTTTAATACTTGTAGCCAAGAATCAGACCAAAGTTACTAATTAAATTTTAAAAAGTTAAGGTACTGTTAATATTTTTCAAATACACCTAATCCAAAGAGCGCAAAGTCATATTTTACAGGGTCTTCGGGATCCAGTTTCCGCAAATTTTTATCAAGTTCGGCCAGGGCTTTTGCATCGTTTTGTTTTCTTTTTAACAAGCCAAGTTTCCTGGCTGTGTTACCTGAATGTACATCTAAAGGACAGGATAATTGAGCAGCATTTAATTGGTTCCAGATTCCAAAATCAACATTCGCGGCATCGCTTCGAATCATCCAGCGTAAATACATATTAATTCGTTTTGCAGCCGAATTCTTCAATGGATCACTCACATGTTTTTCGGTTCTTGCAAGATGGGGTAATTCAAAAAACACCTTTTTAAACTGATGTATGCTTCCCTGTAGCGAGTCCTTTTCAGCATATTTGGTAAAAACCCCTTCCAGCCCAAGGTGCCTGGAGTAAATGTTCTTTAAAGACCGCACAAAGTATTGAAGATCTCCTCCATTAAAGGTGCGGTGAACAAAATTTTCAAGCGAATCCAAGTCCTCATCCTGGTGGTTCATCACAAAGTCATAGGGTGAATGTTCCATAAGCTCCATAAGGGAAGTAGCATTTTTAAGAATGCTTTTTCTATTTCCCCAGGCGATGGTTGCGGTTAAAAAACCAGCGATTTCAATATCTTCTTTTTTGCTGAAAAGATGCGGAATTTGAACCGGGTCTGTTGCTATAAATTGCGGGGTATTGTATTGTTCAACCTTAAAATCTAAAAATGATTTTAATTCAGATGTTTTGATCATTTAGGTTTTTTTCTAAAGGATTATTTCTCCGTCTACCATGGTGAGTTTCCTGTCGGCCATATTTGCCAGTTCCATGTTGTGGGTAACAATGACAAAAGTTTGATGAAACTCTTCTCTAAGTTGAAAAAACAATTTATGCAGCCTTTCAGCCGATTCTGAATCGAGATTTCCTGAAGGTTCATCTGCAAATATCACGGCAGGATTATTAATCAAAGAACGAGCCACTGCAATTCGCTGTTGTTCTCCACCGCTTAATTCGGCCGGTTTATGGGATGCACGGTCCTTTAAGCCCAGAAAATCAAGCAATTCCAGGGCTCTTTTTTCAGCTTCAGCTTTAGGTGTCTTTTTTATAAAGGCGGGTAAACAAATATTTTCCAAGGCGGTAAACTCCGGCAGTAACTGGTGAAACTGAAATATAAATCCAACCTGTTCATTTCTAAATTTGGAAAGCTTTTTAGAGTTGAGGGAATAGATGTCGATATCGTTTATTTTTAAAGCGCTGCCTGTTTGTTTATCCGGGTTGTCAAGGGTTCCCAGAATTTGAAGCAACGTGGTTTTTCCCGCGCCTGAAGCTCCTACGATGGAAACAATCTCACTTTTTTCAATATGAAGATTCACGCCTTTTAAAACGTGTAGATTTCCGTAATATTTATGAATGTTCTGGGCGTATATCATTGTTATTGGTTGTAAAGTGAATGTACTTATTTTCTAAAAGCCTTCATATTAACTTTTAAAAATATTCTTGAAATTATTATAGTCAATAAAGTAAACCACGCGTAAAGAGAGGTTTTGCCTGAGGGATTGTTCAAATAAGCTTTCAAGACTTTCCTCAAATCCCAGTTCGCTTTCGTCACTAAGGTTGAAGATAGAATTCCTGTAAAGAAGAATAGCTTCACTTCCTGGAGCAAACTGCCAACGATAGCTAAGATCAAGGTTCCAGATGTTGAAATTCACATTAGGATTATTATTAGGAGGCACTGGATAATCGGTGGCTGTTACTTCTCCATTGTCCTCAAGGTTTGTAAACTGATCCCTGGCAAAATTAGCTACCGACCAGAAATTACGAAAACTTAAACTTAGTGCCTGTTTGGTATTAAAATTATAACTTCCCTGTAGTGAGTTTTCCACACTTTCTGTATCCCTGTTCCCAAATATGATGTCCTTTTGCTTTAGCGCCACAAAACTATTCCGGTTATTAATAACTCTATAGTTAAGGGAATAGATAAAACTTATTTTATCATTAAACCTATACCTCGGGCTCAATCTTAGGATATAATTTTCCTGATCGCTGTCAAAATAGGCTCGGTGACCAAGGCGTGCATCAAGTGCAAATTTCTTCCTGTAGTCTGATGAGATCCAGGCTTCTGCGCCCAGACTCTGTTTATAGGTTATGTAGTGTCCTTCCCGGCGAGGCTCAAAAAAGTCTTTAAAGTCTGAATCCATCACCGCTGAACCTCCAAAAGCAAATCGACTTTTTAATACTGCAAAAAAACTTCCGCCCACTGCTGTTCCCGTAGTGATATCCGGCTTATAGCGGCGGGTATGCTTTCCAAAGACTTGAATGGTATATCGATTAAATAGCCCAATAGGTTCAAAGATTTGATAGGATGTACTCCAGTAGAAATCATTATAATTATTCCGAAAGTTTAAACCAAGGTCATTGATGTCGTAGGTTTCATTTGCAAAATCATGTTCCACCCCATATCTAAAATTCCCTTTTGTCCGGTTAACCTCAACAGTAGAGGCAAAACCGGAGATATTTTGCCCGGGTTTATTGACATTGCTCATTTTTGCCTCTCCCTTAAAATTAAAGGAATTTGTGTTGTTAAAGACATCAAATAAAAATCCGGTAACATTTCCATCCCTGAAACTTCCTTCCCGAACTACATTTGTATTTATTAGGCTTATAGAAGAATTTTGGTTGAATTGCTGATCCAGCACTACAATGTTATAATTAGCCAGCGGTTCTGTGACTCTATATCTTAAATCGCCTGAAACTGTGTCATGAAAGATGGCGTTGGTTTCTTTTGTAATCGCATTAAAAAAGCCAATTCCAAGATCGTTTTCTGTTCTTCCTGAAATTTTTACAGCGTTGAGTAAATCGGCTTTTTCAGGATTTTCAATCAAGACCTCATTATTTAGTGATTCTCTCTGGGCCTGATTAAACCCTATTGGGGAATCACCAATTCTTCTGGAATAAAAAAGATTTCCTTTTGTGAATAATTCGGTTCCTTCCGTAAAGAATGCCCGGTTTTCTCCAAAAGCCTGCTCAAAAGGGCCCAGGTTCAGTTCCACGTTATCAAATGTGGTTTGGCCAAAATCAGGTATAAGTGTTGCATCAATGGTAAAGGCATCTGTAATCCCATATTTAATGTCCAAACCGGCGCTGAAATTTGTTTGGTTGGTTCCTTGAAATTGATCGGTTTCCATGGAGGAATAAGGATAGAAACTCAATCGAACTGGCGGTTCAATGTTTTTTATTCCCCGAAGCAGTCCATTGTATTGGCTGCTTTTCCCCACGGATTTATCGATATAATTCCAGGTATAGGTTTCGTTTAAATGAGTGATTTTTCTGCCCAATTGAATACTCCAGAGTTGTTCTTCCTTTTTCGGAAATCTAAGCGCTGCGTACGGAATTTTTATTTCAGCATACCAGCCTTTAGCATCATAGGAAATTTCTGCTTCCCAAACCACATTATAACTATAGTCTTCATCTTCTCCACTCATCTTCGCATCTGCCAAAGTCCCTGCCGAAGTAATTATAAAACGGGTTTGATTTTCACCATCATTATAGGTGTTGATATCTATCACGAAAAAATCTGCCTGGCCAAGGTTATCCCGCTGTGTGAATTGTCTTAAGATTCTGTCAGGCTCATTGTCCAACATGGAAGCAGCGATGTAAATAGCTTCGTCGTCATAAACAATCTTTACTTCTGTAGGATGAGTTTCCCTGCTCGGGTTTCCATCTCCAGGTTCAAACATAAGAAAGTTAGTGGCAATTGATTTACCTTCCCATACCTGATCATTTATGAAACCATCTATTTTTGGAGCTTCAAAAATACGTTGGGCAGAATATTCTTTTTTAGAATAATTTTGGGAGTCTATGTTTTGAGCATGGAAACTAGTGATAAATAAAATGAAGGCAATAAGAACAAGGTTTCTGAAAATCATTGATTAAATTAAGCGTGACTTTGGAAATGAGTAAATTTTGATATTGATACAAATCTAATAATTGCAATTGTAGAATCTAGGAAAATAATAGAAAAATGATTTTTTTGTTTATTTAATCATTACTTTTGTTAAACAAAATATATAGGTAGGATGAAAAATCAGGAAATTGAGATAACAATTTTGGCTGGCGGTTGTTTTTGGTGTACCGAAGCCGTTTTTGAACGCATCGTGGGTGTGACTAAAGTTATTCCCGGTTTTACAGGTGGCGATATTAAAAATCCAGCGTACAGAGAAATAATAACTGGCCGAACAGGACATGCGGAGGCTATTGAAATTCACTTTGACCCAGAAATTATTTCTTTTGAAGAATTGCTTTATATCTTCTTTAGTACCCATGACCCAACAACACTCAATAAGCAGCAATATGATGTTGGGACCCAATACCGGAGTGCTATTTTTTATCATTCAGAAGAACAAAAACAAAAGGCTCTGGCAGTAATTGAACGGCTTGAAGAAGAGAAGATTTTTTCAAATAAGATAGTAACAGAGGTAACAGAAGCTTCGGCATTTTATGAAGCTGAACCAGAACATAAAGAATATTACAGCAAACACAGACAGCAGCAATACTGCCAGGTCATAATAGATCCTAAAATCAAAAAATTGAAAGAACTTTTTTCAGAAAAATTAAAAAAAGATCATGTATAAATATTTCGAAGAATACAATGAAGAAGTTACCGGCGAGCTGCAGGATAACTTCAAAAACATCATAGAACAACTTGGTGAAAATGTTTCCCGGGAAGGTATTTCGAAAACTCCGGAGAGAGCTGCAAAAGCGATGCAGTTTTTAATGCAGGGCTATTCTGCAGATCCAAAAAAGATATTGGAAGAAGCTATGTTTAAGGAAAGTTATGACGAAATGGTGGTTGTAAAGGATATCGAATTATATTCTCTATGTGAACATCACATGTTGCCTTTCTTTGGTAAAGCGCATATTGCCTATATTCCAAATGGGCATATTGTAGGTTTAAGCAAACTGCCAAGGGTTGTGGATGTTTTTGCGCGAAGGATGCAGGTTCAGGAGCGCCTTACTAATGATATCCTGGAATGCATAAATACAGTTGTAAAACCAAAAGGGGTTGCAGTAGTTATTGAAGCACAGCATATGTGTATGATGATGCGGGGCGTTCAAAAACAAAACAGTGTTACAACTACTTCCGGATTTAGAGGGCAGTTTAAGGAAATTGAAACACGGAATGAATTTTTAAAACTTATAACTTCAAACTTAAGATAAGTGGCATTTTATTTGTGTTACAAAACAGGTAAAACTATAAAATAATGAAGAGTCTCAAAAATAAGTTATTGGTACGCGGAATACTTTACGATGCCATAGGGATGGCCTCTTATGCCATTCCGGTTGCAGGTCCACTTCTTGATTTAATATGGGCGCCATACGCCGCAAAACTAATGACCGGAATGTATCCCGGGAAAAAAGGAAAAATTGCTTCTGTCATTGTATTTATTGAAGAGATACTTCCGGGCACAGATATCATTCCTACTTTTACCCTAATGTGGTTATATACCTTTGTTTGGAGTAAAGAGAAAGCTCCAAAAGAAATTATTATTGAAGCAGAAGTGGTATAGTTCCATTATAACATTGCCTCAAAAACCAAGACAGGTTGCCAATATGGTAACCTGTCTTGGTTTAATTCAATATTAAGGAATTGGCTATATATTAAAACATAAACTTATGTGATATTTAATACTGTATCAACATGCTGAACTACCTTGATTAGTGTTGATTGTTTTTAAACATTAATTTTCAATGGTTCTTGTAATTTATCTCCCGCCGAACTTGCAGGATACGCAGAAATTAATCATTGTTTTTTAGCCACGAATGCACAAATATTTTTGTCTTGGCTCCTGGCTCTTGTATCTTGATTCATTTCTATTATTATCTTTCTCTATTTTCTCATATCTCAATACTCATATCTCATATCTATTTAAAAGAATGTTTGAAGGCTTAAACTTATATTTCTTCCACGATCTGCAATTCCATCTGGCTTGAGCCTTGATAAATGAGAGATATAGGTTTCATTCAGCAAATTATTTCCGCTAATTCTCAGGTTTATCATCGTTTTATTTAGATTAAAAGAACCTCCAATTCCTGCGCTTAACAGGTTATAACCCGGAGTTTCCGTTTCAAAGCCACTTACATTTCCCTGATCCAGAACACTTTTCACGGTTAAAAAACTATAACTGTTCTTAAACCAGGCTGCTTTGTCAAATTCTACACGAAGTGTATTGGTGAAGGAAGTTGCTGGAATTAATGGAAGGTTTTCCCCATCTTCTTTTTCTCCCTTAACGATGGCTACGCTGCTTTCCAGGTGAAGCCAGTGAATAGGATGGGGGTGAAGGTGAAATCCTGCTTCGCCACCGTAAAGTTTTGCATCATTTTGAAGATATTCAAAAACCGGATCTCCTTCCATGACCCTATTGGTAGGATTAAGGAATATATAATCGTTTATAGTATTGTAAAACACATTCGTAAAAAGCTCGATATGCTTATTTCTATATTCCAATGAAAGGTCTAGTTGAAGATTTTGTTCATTAGTTAGATCAGGATTTCCAAGTTCAAAACGATTGGTTCCCTCATGAGATCCGTTTGAAGTTAATTCGGCTAGATTGGGAGCTCTAAATCCGGTTGCGACATTAAACCTGCTAATGAATTGAGGTGATATGTCGTATTTAAGTCCAAGGGAGCCATTATAGCTGTTGAAGTTTCTGTTTAAAGGAGCAAAATATTCATCTTCCCCAAAAACTCCCATTTCCCGACTTTCTATAGCTCTATTGTCAAATCGTACTCCTGCCTGAATATCCAGTTTATCCAAATGGTAATGCGTAACGGCTAAAAGTCCAACATCGCTAACATTAGCATCCGGAATAAGGATTTCTTCCCCAAAATTCTTATTGGTTTGGAACATTCCCTGTATTCCAAAAATTGTTTCAAAATTTCCCCATTTGGCAGAATTGTACTTCACATCGTAATTCAAAGTTTCAAGGTGCATTTCAAGCGCAGGGCCTTCTTCCTCTTCCTCGTCTTGATCCTCTTCTTCATTTTCCTCATGATCGTGATGATCCTCAAATTCTTTTCTGTTATTAAAAAGATAACCAACTTTTACATCCAAACTGGAATTCTTAAAGAATAATTTGTTGTCGAAGCTCAGGATATGGTTATCAATTTGCTGATAGGGTAATAATTGCTTTTTTGAAGTGGATTGCTCACCAATTTCTTCCGGAATCCCAATGGAGGAATTATTATAATTGTACCTTAAATCACCACGGTATTTCTCATCCTGATATCCAATTCCGGTTTTGATATCCTTTTCATCAAACCTTGAATTGGTTACCCTCATTCCATCGCCGGTTTCATAATCACTGTGCGTGGCATAATTTCCACGAACAAGAAATTTTAACCGATCTCCGGAGGTTTTAAATCCGGCATTGGTTTCGGTTCCAAGAGAATTAGAGTGATAGGTGACCTTTGCATCTATATCGGTATCATTTGGCCGGGCATATTTTTCAGGATTTAAGTAAAGAACTCCACCCAAAGCATCGCTTCCATAAAGGAGGGAAGCCGGACCTTTTATAACCTCAACACTTTCCACACCGCTGGAACTAAGGCCAAGTCCGTGTTCATCTCCATATTGCTGGTTTTCGAGTCGGACCCCCTGGGTGTATACCAAAACCCTGTTAGAGCTTAGTCCCCGTATTACAGGCTTTCCTATTCCTGCTCCTGTAGTTACAGTTTCAACACCTGGCATAAGAGCTATTCCTTCTACCAGACTTACAGCCCCGGATTTATTAAGATTATCTATTGTTTCCCGTTCAACTCTTACAACGTTCTCACTTTGTAATTTATGAAATGGCGTTGAAACAATCACCGCTTCCATTTCTATAGCTGAAGGCTGAAGTTCAATAACTAATTCTTCGCTGAATGGAAAACTAACATTTACAGTACGGGTGGAATAACCCATAGAAGAAATTACAAGGTTGTAATTCCCGGTAGAAATATTATTAAATTGAAATATTCCTTCAAAATTGGTGAATGCTCCCTTTTCTAATTTTGGGATATAAAGGGTTGCAGAACTCACAGGCTCACTAGTTGCTGCATCAATGACTTTTCCTTTTATAGAATGTTGTGCAAATGTTGTGGAAGATACTGCTAAGGCAAGTACCATATAAATTAATTTATACATTGTTTTTATTTAAAAAAGTTAATTACCCCAGATCCTACAGGATCTTAATATGAAAAAATAATTTGATCTATGCAGAAACCGGAGGGCCCCTTAGCTCAAATGATAATTTCTGATAATCACTTAAAAACAGGTAAGAATTAAAAAACTTCTTGTTTATTTCAAGAGGTTGAAAAAGATTGAAATTTTGAATTTCGAAAGAAAGAAATGGAGTGGATTGTAATTTACAGAGTTCACAATCAATGTTTTTTTTATGTAGGTGCGTATCTGAAAAATTATCGCACACTACAATTTCATCGTGAGCATATATATGACTAATGTTTAAAACTGAAGGCAACAGCAAAGCCACCGACATAAAGATCAATACATATTTCTGAAAGAAACTCACTTTATTTTTTATTTAAGAACCTTGAAAAACCCAGTCTGCATAACATCTTTTTTTCAAATTTCCAGAAAAAATCGAACTGCCCAAAGATCCACCCAAATAAAACCAATAGAATCTGATAAATTGGAAATATAAGAAGAATCCGAACCGTCCAATATATATACCAGGGAGAGGTTTCCCTGTAAATACCGAAAAAATCACAAACAGGGCCCGCAATTTTTACAGCAGAAGAACCTGTAAGGGCAAAAACAATAAGAATAACGATAATCTGGAAATTGGAATCGATACCCCACCGCTGCTTTAATTTATTCATGATGCAAATATACCATATCGGGATTGATAAACAAACCGCTTATTAAATTCTTGTTGGAACTGAAAAACGTTGGTCGTATTCACGGGAAAGGAAAACAAAGTAATTGTATATTAAATAATTAACATCATACCCATAATCGATGTTGGGATTATAGTTGATTTCCTGAACATATAAATTAGGATTATATCGAAAGGGTTGATTTACACGGGCATTATATTCCGTGACCAAAAATCTGTTTTTGTTTTCAAGGTAGGTTTGAGAATAATAGCCTTTAGGTCTGGCAATGGAATTAATAAATAAATTAAATCCTGGTTCTATAATAATTACTTCATATTCCAGGCTGTCATTGGCAATCCTCACGGTATCATTCGCAACGACATTTCCTGTATTTTTTAAATTTCGATCCTTGCCCGCACCGCAGCTATAAATAAATAATCCCAATATCAGGAGGTAGATTAAATTTTTCATAATAAAATATTTATTGTTTTCTATTGGACATCCTATAGCTATAGAGAGTAATTAGTATATTTTTGTTTCGTTTGTATCCTGGTTCCTTTATGCTCATTTTAAAGTTTTTAGGGAGTTTATAATCACGAAAAATAGTTAGTGAAAAAAGTTATTTTCCACCCAACATTCCACAAAAGATTCCGCCTTTTCCTTTTTTAGATTTATTGTTTCCTCCAAATATCATCCCGCTTATATCATCGATCACGCTTCCATCCTTATTTTTATCTAAAAATGTTGAGATTAAAGAAGAATCAAATTTATCCGAAGATCCCAAAACAGATTCCATTAATTTGTCTAAACCAGCGATTTCTACTTTTTCCTCTTTTTTCTGATTTGCAAGGACACTCATCAATAATGGAGCTGCCATTTTTATAATATCTGAAATAGATGATTCCTTTATCCCAAGCTTAGCGGCAACTGTCTTATTGAGGTTCTCCTGATTTGAACCAAGTACGTGCCCAAGGATCTTGCCTCCCTCTGCAGTAATGGCCGATGGGTTTTTGTGGTTCAAATTATCAAGAAATTTCTTCCCGTGTTTAGGATCATTCAATGCGGAATTCAATTCCCGGGCACCTTTTTCATCCTGGATGTTTTTTTTCATCGCTCCAATTAAAACCGGAAGTGCCAAACCTAAAGTCGTCGTGATAGTATCGTTGCTCTCTCCTGTTTTATCCATTGCTTTGGAAATAAATTCAGAGCCTTTATCAGTATTTATGAGATCGAGTATTGAAGCCATATCATTATTTTTGAAAAGTAAATTTAAAATTCAACTTAATTAAAACCTTGGATTAAAAAAGAGTAATCGCAAATTTGATAAGTTTTTATCCTAACAAAGGGTTTAATTCTCACCTTGTATTATCCAAATTCCGGTTATTTCTGCATTAAACATACTTGCTGAGCATGGTTCCGGGGAATTATTCAAGATTTAATTTACAAAATTTATAACTGCCGTCATCTTAACGAAGGTAAAAAATAGAATTTTTCTCTCATTGCGGGTTTAACCCGCCTGACGGCCGGGCAGAGTCCCCAAGGCTTGCCTGAATCTTTCAGGCGTGCCTGCCCAAATAATTTAAGAGGGCTTGCTTCAGGTTTTTAAAAATATTTCCCTCCCGGTATTCTTATTGGGACATCCCTTTTTGGCCTTTCCCCAAGGTTTTTGATTTCTAATAAGGCCGGTTTTAAATTAAATTCAATATCCCATAACTATCTTTTTTAATGGATATTTATGGGATATTGATTTTAGTAATGGAATTAGGTTTTAGACCTTTTCTTCCTTTAAGATTGAAATAATCTGTTCAGCAAGTTCGGCACCTATTCTGTCCTGTGCTTCAATTGTTGCAGCGCCAATATGTGGACTAAGGGATATCCTGTGGTCCATCAATACTGTTATTGCTGGGCTTGGTTCATTTTCAAAAACATCAAGTCCTGCAAAAGCTACTTTTCCATTTTCTAGCGCTTCTATCAATGCTACCTCATCTACGATTCCTCCACGCGAGGTATTGATAATTCCAACCCCGTTCTTCATCTTTTCAA
>JAWOHC010000062.1:0-3671 GCA_046496275.1 Gillisia sp. | reverse complement strand
TTCCTCGTGGAGGTAATGGGTCGCGATGCAGGAGATATCGCTTTAAACAGTGGAATTGGTGCTGGTGCCGAAGAGATTTTGATCCCAGAGGAAAATATGGGTGTAGACCGCTTGCTGGAATCCCTTAAAAAGAGTCGTAAATCCGGTAAGACATCCAGTATTATCGTTGTGGCTGAAGGCGATAAAAGTGGGAAAAATATTTTTGAACTTGCCGAGATCATCGAAGAAAATCTGGGCGATTATGAAATCAGGGTTTCTGTACTTGGGCATATTCAAAGAGGTGGTTCCCCCAGTTGTTATGACAGGGTCCTTGCCAGTAAATTGGGAGTAGGGGCAGTAGATGCTTTACTTCGCGGAGAACGTAAAATCATGGTAGGCATACATCATCAACAGGTAGTGTCGGTTCCATTGGAAATGGCGATCAAAGGAGAAGTGAAGTTTGATAAAAATTTGCGGAGGGTGGCAGACATCACTTCGGTTTAAAACTTTAAATACAAAAATTATGAGCACAAAAATTGGAATTAACGGTTTTGGCCGTATCGGAAGAATAGCATTTAGAATTGCTATGGAAAACAAGGATGTTGAAGTTGTTGGGGTAAATGACCTGCTGGAAGTAGACCATTTAGCCTATCTTTTAAAATATGATTCTGTTCATGGAAGATTCAACGGAACTGTTGAAGTGAAGGATGGAAATCTTGTTGTAAACAATAAAACGGTAAGAGTAACTGCAGAGCGTAATCCGGAAGACCTTAAATGGGATGCGATAAATGCAGAGATCGTTATAGATTGTACCGGAATCTTCACCGATATGCCTGGTGCTCAAAAACATATTACCGCCGGAGCTAAGAAAGTGGTAATTTCTGCTCCATCTAAAGATATCCCAATGTTTGTTATGGGGGTTAACCATAAAGATGTGAAACCGGAACATACCATCGTTTCGAATGCGTCTTGTACCACCAACTGTTTAGCGCCTTTAGCTAAGGTAGTTCACGATAATTTCGGAATTATTGAAGGATTAATGACAACAATTCACGCAACTACTGCAACGCAATTAACCGTTGATGGTCCTTCAAAAAAAGACTGGAGAGGCGGAAGAAGTGCACTTGTTAATATTATACCATCTTCAACAGGAGCAGCCGTTGCTGTAGGGAAAGTTATTCCGGAATTAAACGGAAAACTAACCGGTATGTCATTTAGGGTTCCTACCGCAGATGTTTCTGTAGTAGATTTAACGGTACGTACAGAGAAATCTGTTACTTACGACCAACTGAAAGCTGTATTTAAAAAGGCTTCCGAAGGAGAATACAAAGGAATTATTTCATATACCGAGGAAAATGTGGTTTCTCAGGATTTCGTTTCAAATGCATATACCTGTAATTTTGATGCTGGAGCAGGGATCGCTTTAAATGATAATTTCTTTAAACTGGTAGCCTGGTATGACAATGAATATGGATATTCTGCAAAACTTCTTGAATTAGCGGCACACGTTGCAACTGTTTAGGCTATTTTGAAGAAATAAATTTCAAAGGCTGTTTTAAAAGCAATTTTAGATTTTGCAATTAAAACGGCCTTTTTTATAAATTAAAGAAATTAAGATGATATTAATTGCTGATGGTGGTTCTACCAAATGTGACTGGATCCTTCTGAATAATAATGGGGATCAAATTTTTAAAACGCGTACCAAAGGTCTAAACCCTGCCGTGTTTCCTGAAAATATGCTGGAGCAAAGGATTGAGGAAAACCCTGAATTACAGGAAGTGAAAAGCACTGTAGAGCGAATTCACTTTTTTGGTGCCGGATGTGGTACAGAAACCCCAAGGAAATTACTTGAGGATATCATAGCCAATTTTTTTACCAATGCTTCTGAAGTACTCGTGAAAGAAGATATGGTTGCTGCCGCTTATGCAGCTACCACAGAACCCGGAATAGTATGTATTTTAGGTACAGGTTCCAATAGTTGCTATTTTGATGGTGAAAATATCGAAATGGCTGTGAATTCACTTGGTTATATCTTAATGGATGAGGCCAGTGGGAATTACTTCGGAAAAAGACTTATCCGCGATTATTATTACAAAAGAATGCCGCCGGATTTAGCTAAAAAGTTCGAATCGGAGTACAATCTGGATTCCGATGAAATAAAGCGAAATCTATATAAAAAAGAAAATCCAAATACCTATCTCGCAAATTTCGCCGAATTTATTTTCAGCAATGAGAGAAACGGTTATTTCTATAAACTGGTTCATGAAGGGATTCAGGAATTTATCCATTCCCGGGTGTTAAGTTTTAAACAAGCCCAAAATGTGCCGATACATTTTATAGGAACCATCGCATTTTTTAGCGAGGATATTATACGGGCAGTTGCCCAGCCATATCATCTTGAAATAGGGAATATCATTAGAAGGCCCATAGATGCTCTTATTGAGCACTACAGGAAAAACGTGTTAAAGGGGTAATACCCACCGTTTATCAATTTTAGAAAAACTTCTAAAGGCATTTAAGTGCTTTTAGAAGTTTTTTGTTTTATGCTGAAAAGGATAAAACTTCACACTACTTGCTTCTCCGGTTTTAACATTAGATTTCCTGAAGAAGACTAATGATCAATACTTTACAATAAATTTGACTACATTTAAGTAAATCAAATTTAAAATGCTTGTAAAAGTTTACGGAAGTGCTGTTTTTGGGGTTGAAGCAACTACCATTACCGTAGAGGTAAATGTGGTTCCGGGAATTGCATTCTACCTTGTTGGATTGCCCGATAGCGCAATAAAAGAGAGCAGTTACCGCATCGCGGCTGCACTTCAAAATAATTCCTATAATTTTCCGGGTAAAAAAATCACGATCAACATGGCTCCTGCCGATCTTAGGAAAGAGGGATCTGCCTACGATCTCACTTTGGCTCTTGGTATTCTTGCCGCATCGGGCCAAATTAATCATTCCACAATTGGAGAATATATTATTATGGGAGAACTCTCTCTGGATGGAAGCCTTCAGCCCATAAAAGGGGCGCTACCTATTGCCATAAAGGCAAAGGAGGAGGGTTTTAAGGGGTTTATACTTCCCAAACAAAACGTAAAGGAAGCCGCTATAGTAAGTGATCTCGAAGTTTATGGGGTAAGTAACATCACCGAAGTTATTCAGTTTTTCGATAAAAATGTTCCTTTGGAGCGAACAGTGATCAATGTGCGGGAAGAATTCTATAATGATCTCGAACATCTGGAACACGATTTTGCCGATGTAAAAAGGCAGGAATCTATTAAACGTTCTATGGAGATCGCCGCTGCAGGGGGACATACTATTATTTTAAATGGACCACCGGGAGCAGGAAAACCATGCTTGCCAAACGCCTGCCCAGTATTTTACCTCCCATGACCATTCGGGAAGCACTGGAAACCAACAAAATACATAGTGTAGTAGGAAAGGTAAAGGAAAACGTGGGTCTTATGTCTCAAAGACCTTTCCGAAGTACGCATCATACAATATCGGACGTCGCCCTTGTGGGCTGCGGGGCATACCCTCAGCCCGGGGAAATATCCCTGTCACATAACGGTGTGCTGTTTCTGGATGCCCTGCCGGAATTTAAACGCGGAGTTTTGGAAGTGTTGCGACAACCGCTGGAAGACAGGGAAGTTACTATTTCAAGAGCGAAATTTAAAGTAACCTACCCGTTCAGT
>JAWOHC010000050.1:0-2630 GCA_046496275.1 Gillisia sp. | reverse complement strand
TAAAGGCCTTTCCCCATAAGTTTAGCCGATTTTAATGCTGCATTTAGAATTTTCTTTGGAACTTTCTCAATGGGAAAACAGTCTGCATTTCCATCCTGATCGTCTTTTTTAGAAGCATCCCAGTTATAGATTTGCCAATGCCCTTTTGCCATAAAATACCTGCAGGCAAAAATAGGTTTGTCATCCAGTATCCCTATTCGCCAGTCATATTCTGAAAAAGTGTATTCCTGGGCGATGATCAAATCAGATTTCTTTAGCATAGTATTCACCAATTCCTGAAACTCCTCCTCGGTATTGGCTTTTTTCACTCCGAAGGAAAAGGTAGAATCGGGAGATTTGAGCACACAAGGTAATCCTGTAACCTTTAAAACATCATTTTTATTATTCTTATGGACAATAATTGTTTTTGGAGTTGGAATATTTGCGTTTTCCAGCGCTTCCGCCATATAAACCTTATTACAGCATTTAAGGATGGCATCCGGATAATCCACCAAAGCGATGTTTTCCTGTTGGGCTTTGCGTGCAAAAGCATAGGCTTCATTATTCACTTCAGTACTTTGCCGGATAAAAAGCGCATCGAATGAAGAAAGGCGGGAAAGGTCTTTTGGGGAGATTACCTCCACATAAAAGTTCATTTTTTCCGCCAGTTCTATAAATTTTTTGATCGCTTTCGGGTTGCTTGGAGGGGCAGGATCATTAGGCTGCACAAGGATAGCAAGATCAAAATCTGCCTGGTGCGCCCTTGGGGTGTCATAGCGTTTTTTAGCAAAATATTGCGCTGCAAAATGATGCATACTTTCTTTATGCTCTTCAGGAATTTCAGATTCTGAAATAGCCCGAACACTTTTTATATTCCATTTTGTGGTAAAATTGAATTTCACCCTTAAAAATGGAATTTGAAAATGCCGGTAAAACATGGCACTTAACTCTTTATATTTTTGGGCAACATTCTGTCCAAAATAAATACTAAGGGTAAACTCCTGGGATTTTAAGTTCTTTAAGCTGTATTGAATAAGTTCATCAAATTCTTCAGAAACGATCTTTACCAATTTTGGTTCCCGAAGATCCACGATGTTCATCACGGTAGGTATTGCTATATGTCCCCGGGCTTCTGCTAAAAGTGAAACGTAATAACCCTTGGACTGATACGAATAATCCTTGCACAAATTAAAAATTCTGGCATTTTTAAGTCGGGCGAAATCTGGATTTGTGAGATAATCCTGAGAAGATACAATTTTAATATTTTCAACCGGAAGCTGCCATTTTTCAGGGTTGCTAACAACAATTATTTTGTTCATGTAGCTTTTTAAAGTTCCTCAAATTTAGCAGAATAATCCATCAAAATTAAAAAAATCTGAATAGAACTGAAAAGTTTTTCCATTATAGTAAACTTGTTTCAGGAGCATACATTCGTGCCGGAGGATCCGGCGATGTTAAAGAATTGCCGGGCATCAATTTCCGGTGGTGATTACATTTTTATAGATTAAAATCTGCATTTTTCTGGAATAACGACTACCCTAAAAAGTTAAATTTCCCGCAAATTCCTTGAGACTAATTTCAGATAATTTCGCCTGAAACCTGGCATTGCTATGCCGCACGATGGCATTGATGTAATTGAGCTGGGCGGTCCTAAATTCTAAGGTAGGAATCGTACCAATCCTAAACTTTTCCATTGTGATATCAAGGTTTTCCTTTGCAATAGCCTCATTATTCATTTCCAGTTCAATAAGACGAATGTTGGTTATATAGGTTTGGTAGGCGGTACCAAGTTGGGATTGAAGATCCAGGGATTGTTGTTCAATCACCAGTTCGGTATTTTCAATCTGGATCTTTGCAATTTGTTCGTTCTGTTTTTGGGTTAATCCATCAAATAAATTCATTCTTGCACTTAATCCGTAATTCCATCCACGGGACTTTCCAAAACTTATAAATCCAAGGCTGGATTCAGATTCGCTAAACTGGTAGCCTGTACTTGCAATAATAGATGGGTACCGGCCTGCCCGAACTTGTTTTAATTCCAGCTTTGCGATATTATTTGAGATTACCTGGGCTTGTAAAAGCGGATTTTGCTGTAGCGCCAATTCTTCCAGTACAGGGAGAAAAAGATCATCATCAACCGGGATCTCATCAATAACCCTGAATTCAATTTTCGTATCCCTTGCAAGGATCTGGTTAAGGCGTATTTTGGTGTTGTTGTAAAATTCCTGCTGACGCAGCTGCATGGTTTGATCGGTATTTAAATCAACCTTAGCATTTAGCACCTCTAGTTTTGAAGCTTTTCCTATAGTGAAACGGTTATCTGCCAGGCTAAGGCGTTGATTTGATATTACCAGGGTACTATCCAGTGCCGTAAGTTGTTGCTGTTGCTGGACCAGATCATAGTAGGTGATCATCACATCACTTACTTTGGCCAGGATGGTTTGTTGCAATTGGGCATCACTAAGGTTCTCTAATTCCTTTAATTGATTGTAGCGCGCAAAAATTCTAAAACCATCAAAAATGGTCCAGTCCATCACCACCCCATAATTAAAGCTATTGTTTAGGGCATCATCCAGTTCTATGGTAGTCCCGTCTGCTCGTGTAAGTGAGCTGTTTTGAATACTGTTATTACTGTTGGCCGTTGCCGCTAG
>JAWOHC010000025.1:0-5109 GCA_046496275.1 Gillisia sp. | reverse complement strand
AACGTAGGTGTTAGGCCAAAATTCGTTAGCAGGTAAAACATCGGCCAGTGCTTCACTGTTGATCATCATTTTTTCCTCTTCGGAAATCCAGTAAAAGTGAAAATCAAAATGCGGAATATCGTAAACTCCGGGCGGTTCATGGCCATGAGGATTCCACTCCAGGTCTATATGATCAAAGAGTACATTTCCGGTTTCCTCTGGCAAGTACAATGTGAAATCTTGAAAACCCTCCGGGAGATTTAAAAGTGCCTCTTCACTAAATTTAACCCCAATAGCTTCAAGTTCACCACTGGAATTAAGCTTTACCATAGCCATTGCCATTCCACCCCCCAGTTCAATCGCGGGGCCGTAATATGTGGCTACCTCCTGATCATCTAAAAATAAATCTGGCGAATCACCACCACCACAACCTTCCCGGAAATGGAAATAATCAACGGAATCTGCACCAGAGAATAAACTCCTCACATCGGTATCAGTAATCACCCCTTCTCTTATTATTCTGGGAGTTATGGCACCATAGGCATCAGAATTTTCCAGGGTAATTTGCACATAGTATTCATCCAAACCGGCTGTATCTGGCAGCGCAATACAAAGCGGGGTTCCGGCATAATCACCATTTGCGTTTAATTCTACGGTATTGGAGAGACTGGTGTATAAGGCAGAACCTATTTCTCCATTAGAATAATTCCAAACATTGATACTGAACTGTGCTGGATAATGCCTGCCGGTCTCGTCACAGTAATTTCCAAAAATGCACCACTCAATTGCCTGTGAGGGAATCAAATCAAAAAACATATATCCATACGCATTTACCATTCTATCATCAAAACAAAGCACAGGTACGTCTATATATTTTTTCACACCGGCGCCAAGATTGATGGCTAAGGGCAGGGGAGTATCTACAAAACCTGCCAGGTCACTTCCGGCAACGGGTGCTACCCAGGTAGCAGTACCCATAGCATCGTAAACAACAAAATAATCAAGGGAGTACTGCCCTGGTTCAAGTTCCAGCTCGGGGACCTCGACAGTAAAGAGCTGCCCAGTAACCAAATCCAACCGAAACGGATTTCCCTGTGCCCCTACTATTGGAGTTCCATTGTGAGAAAGGATGATTTCCACGTAAGCCACAGAGGCATCTGAACACGCCGGAATTTGGGATGTGGTTTGTTTTAAACCGGAGTTTTTGTCTTCCAGATCGTTTAATAGCGCACTAAAAGAAAGCGTTGCTTTATCATCCCCTGGAGCAATTCCTTCCCGGTCTTCGCTGCAGGAAGTTAAGATCAATGTAAACATGGCCATAGCCGTCGCAAAAAGTTTAAAATTTTTCATAATACAAATGGTTAAAGTTGATGACCTTTAATAAAATCTTTAAGATTATTTGGTATATAAGCCCAATTCTGGGGGGCTCTACGGTGGATAGAAGCAGAAAGTGACCACCTACATCTTAAAATTAATGAAAATTTAATGAAAAATGTCTGGGTGTTATCCCGCATAATTTATATTTAAATAGCTGATTTACAGTTCTTTCACAACTAAATAAATTGCAATAATCCAGGGAATAATCCCTATAAACATTTAATGAGAATATTCTTTTTTAACTATCTTGGCAGTATAATTCTTAATACAGTGTTGCAATTACCCATAAGAAGGGTTATTGGTTCCTGTAAATTCTTCTATTATGGACATCAAATTTGTTAGAGAACAATTCCCTGCGCTTAAGAGCACTTTCATTTTTATGGATAATGCCGGAGGTTCTCAAATACTGGGTCGCTCTGTAAATTATATAAGTGACTATTTAATAAATTCAAATGTTCAGCTTGGCGCTTCTTACAAAGTTTCAGCACTTGCGGGAGAACGATTGAATAAAGTAACCGGACAGGTTGCAAGGCTTGTAAATGCAAAGGATCAAAAAGAAATCGTGATAGGGCCAACTTCTACAATGCTGCTGCGCATCCTGAGCCTTTGTATAAGCGATTCCTGGACGGAAGGGGATGAAGTAATCGTTACAAATACAGATCACGAAGCAAATGTCTCCTGCTGGACAGACCTTCAGAAAAAGGGAATCAAAATAAAGATATGGAAAGTAAATCCTAAAAATTTTGAACTTGAACTTCCCGAACTTGAAAAATTGCTTTCCAACCGGACAAAACTTGTTGCAGTAACCCATTGTTCCAATGTTTTGGGCAGCATTAATCCTATAAAAAAGATAGCAAAAATTGTTCATGATGCCGGAGCGCTTATTTGTGTAGACGGAGTTGCCTATGCGCCACACCGAAAAATAGACGTGCAGGAACTTGATGTGGATTTTTATACGTTTAGCTGGTACAAAACGTATGGGCCACATCTTGCAATGATGTATGGAAAACTTGAATTGTTAACCAGTATGAAAGGGCTTAATCATTACTTTTTCAAGCCGGAAGATGTCCCGTATAAATTTCAGCCAGGGAATTACAATTTTGAACTCACCTATGGACTTCGGGCTATTCCTGAATATCTGGGCGAGATTTACGATCATCATTTTGGACATCAAAACACTTCTGAAGAAGAAAAATATAAAGAAAGCTTTAAACTCATCGAGGCCTATGAAGAATTATTGGCCGAACAATTATTGAATTATTTAAATTCAGTAAAAGAGATCAAAATTATAGGTCAAAAAACAAGTTCAGCTTTAAGTAGGGTTCCAACAATCTCTTTTATTCACGAGACTTTAAAAAGTTCAGAAATTATATCCCATACTGATAAAGCTGATATTGGAATTAGGTTTGGAGATTTTTATGCCAAAAAACTCATTCAGGATCTGGACCTGGAAAAAAAGGACGGCGTGGTACGCGTAAGTTTAGTGCATTACAACACCGCTGAAGAAGTAAAAAAATTGATACAGGTATTCAAAGAGATTTTTTAAGGGTTTAAAGGAGGGGATTAAGCCTACTGTTAAAATAACATTGTTAAAGAAGTAGTGATCTTACCTCCTTTTTCCAGCATATTTTTTTTAGCAATTTCAAAATCGGCAGGATTTAAAGCCCGGGTGGCATCTTCAATGATTGTGGAATCAAAACCCTCCTCTAAAGCATCCATCACAGAAAAATACACACAAATTTCGGCTGCAAGTCCGCAAAAGTAAAGCTCTTCAACACCTTTTTCTTTTAGGTATCCTGCTAGTCCTGTTGTTTTTAATCGGGCATTATCATAAAATGCGCTGTAACTATCTATTTCCGGATCGGTTCCTTTTCTGAAAATAGCTTCGATCCTGGAAGTTGTTAAATCGGGATGTAACTTTGCTCCCCAACTGTTTTGCAAACAATGCGTTGGCCATAAAACCTGCTCCCGGCCTTTCCACATTATTTTTTCGAATTCCTCATTTTCGGGATGATTTACCGCAAAACTTGAATGCTCCTCCGGATGCCAATCCTGGGTAGCGATTACAAGGTCAAATTTGTGCCTAAGTTTATTTATCAATTCCACAATCTCACCTCCTTCCGGAACGGCTAAAGCTCCGCCGGGAATAAAATCATTTTGAACATCTATTATCACCAGTGCTCTCATAGCTTAACTATTATATTTTTTAAGTAAATTTTCACGTTCTTCTTTCAACCTGGAACTAATGCCTACTTTATAAATATGCGGATTATAAAAGCGTTTGAATTCTGCGGGTAAAGTTCCCAGCCGCTCTTTGGCGAATTGGGAAATTTCCTCCAGACTCCTAGGTTTTTCGGTTCGTTTTCCATCTATCATTACAGGATGTAATAAAGCTTCCATCATACCTCCTTCAACAGTTAGTGATTTAAGGGATTCCATTGGATCGTGGATACGGTCAATTTTCGTTTCGTCACGCATCGTAATGGCATCTGCCCCAAGCAATTCTCCATCTAAATTGCTTAACCTGTACACTTGTTTTTTATGCGGAAGCGTCACTTTTGAAAGACTTTCAGAAATTTTCAACCTGGGTTTTCCATTTGATTCTGCCAGTTTATAAACTCCGTCCAAAGCTCCGTCCGGACTTCCAGTTACCAGGTTGGTTCCCACTCCAAACACATCTATTGGTGCCTGTTGCTCAAGCAAGCTTTTAATCACAAATTCATCCAGCTGATTGGACGCTGCTATTTTCACATATTCAAGGCCCGCTTTATCAAGCATTTTTCGGCTTTCTTTTGCCAGATAAGCCAGATCCCCACTATCCAGACGAATTCCGGCAAGTTTTTCTCCGTTCTCTTCCATCTCCTTCCCTACTTTGATCGCGTGAGGAAGTCCACTTTTTAAGGTGTCATAGGTATCAACAAGCAGCACGCAATCGTGCGGTCGCCCTTTTGCAAATGCGCGGAAGGCCGTGAGCTCATCATCATAACTCTGAATAAAGGAATGCGCCATAGTCCCGGAAACCGGAATATCAAAATCCTTTCCCGCATTTACATTACTGGTGCCGTTAAAACCGCCTATAATGGCTGCTCTGCTCGCAAAATACCCCCCATAACCCTGTGCCCTCCTTAGCCCAAAATCCAGCAAGGTGCGATTTCCGGCAACCAGACGCATGCGGCTGGCTTTAGTGGCGATAAGCGTTTGAAAGTTGAGTATATTGAGGAGCATGGTTTCGATTATCTGGGCTTCAATCATCGTTGCTTCAACCTGCAGCACAGGGCGGGTTGGAAACACAAGATCTCCTTCTTTTGCTGAATAGATCGTTCCCCTGAATTTAAAATTTCTTAAATATTCAATGAATTCTTCGGAAAACTCCTGCTTTTTCAAAAAGTCGATATCGGCATCACTAAACCTGAGATCTTCCAGGATTTCCAAAAGATTTTCCAATCCGGCGAAAATCGCATAACCATTATGAAAGGGAAGTTTTCTGAAAAAATAATCGAAAACAGCGGTGGTTTCCCGATGGCCATTTTGAAAATAAACCTGCGCCATCGCAAGTTGGTATTGATCTGTATACGTAGCAGTAATATTCAGCATAGCATGAAAGTTAGGTAGTAGTGAGCATTAACTTTAATTTCTCCGGTCTTCTTCATCGAACCTGAAATCCTGCTCACTAAACAGCACAAATCTAATCTTTTGCAAATGTTTGATCTGCTCTAATTTCCTTAAAATTGTACTAAAACTGACATCTATCGC
>JAWOHC010000095.1:0-2589 GCA_046496275.1 Gillisia sp. | reverse complement strand
GGGATGCATGTTCATTTGCTTTAAAAAAGTTGAAATCCTTATCTGCTCAACATTTTATATTTACTTTCAATAATATTAGAGATCGGGCGGTCTTCAATTTTACTTTCCAGCCAGGATATGATGTCCAGGTACAAAAATGCCCGTCGTTCAAAAGGATGATCTTCATATTGCTTTAAGGTTGCATGTAATTTTCGAAATTCATCTTTTATGTCAAGCGGAGAAATTTCCGGAAGATTTCGTAAGAATTTGATCATCTCTTTTTGCACTTCATGGAGATCATTCATCTTTATTAAAAATTTATAGGTGGATTTTATCAAACGTTCTAAATGATAATCCAAACCTGCTTCATAATGCGCAACAAGATTGAGTATTCGTGAAAAACACATAAGGTCTTCCCGCATTTCAAGGGTATTATTATTGATGATTTTTCCTAAAAATTCGATGCATTTCTTATTGTTTCCATCCCCAAAATACAAACTGGCAATTTTATAATAAAAAACCATAATATGATGCTCGTCAATTCGGCTTTCAAATTTTTTAATCCTTTTTAAGATTTTTTCCACCAGTATTTCTCCGTTGGAAAATTCTCCTTTCATAAATCTTAAATTCAGCTTATTGGAATAAAGATATATAAAGGATAATGCTGCAGTATTATCATCATCCGGGATCTTTGGATCCTTTAACGTCATTTCAAGATCATTAAGTACTTTTTCAAAAACCTTTACATGATTTAAATAAAAAAGGGATTCCAGTAAATAATGGTTTCCTTTTAAATAAAGTATTGGGTGAACCCTTATCAAATGGGGTTTTTCATTAAAAAGTTCGATCCATTTCTTGGAATACCGATAACACGCCAGAAAATCCTGAATGGTAAAATTAAACCACAAATGAGATTTGTACAACCATAACTTCTCCCGAAATCCTAACCTGCTGAATTCAAAATCAGGCATTTTTTCCTGAAAATATCTCTTGGTTTCCATAGCTTCCTCCTCTGTGCGCGCATAACCACGTTTCAGGTAGATCCCGTAAAGACCCAGCGATAAATTGGATAATTTATTGGCAATTACATTTAAATAAATAAGATCTTCAGTTTCATGAATCAAAGTTTCAGCACGGTTGTGGATACTTCGGGTAATATACTGGGATTCAATGATTTTTTCCCATTCCAGGATCTCATACAAAGCACTTTTTTCCTCATAATGCAAAGCTGTAGCCTTAACCTTGTCAAGTAGCTTTAAACTTTGTTTATACAATCCTTTTCGGTATAAAATTGAAGCAAAATCCAACTGCTCCCTTATAAAAACAGGGATACTTTGATGTGCAGGATTTAATCGCAGACTTACTAAAATCTGTTTATAGAGATGTGCCTTTATGTTGGAAAGTTGCTGTTTACTAATGTTAGTATTTGCTAAAATAACCTTCTCATCATATTTCTTCTCCCGGGCCATCACTTTAAATAAATTCAGGAACTTACTGTCTGTATTCACTCCTATTCTTCCAACATAAAGAGAAAATTGTCTTTTTTCAGAAGGGGAAAGGGATTTGATTAAAGTAAATAAGTTATCTGATTGGTCATTGGTCATTGTAACAAATTTTTATATAATTAACTGATTTACAGCGCATTAACCCCCTTAATTCCGGGCTCATTGTCGTAATTTTAATGACTTATCGATTTTAGAAAGGAAGTATTCCGATACTTTAGTTAAAGATAAAGCAAAATTAAACTGTTATGGGCACTGAAAAAGTAGAAATTTTTGACACTACCTTAAGAGATGGAGAACAGGTTCCGGGATGTAAATTAAACACTTCACAGAAGTTAACAATAGCTGCACGACTGGATGAACTGGGGGTAGATGTTATAGAAGCAGGATTTCCAATTTCCAGCCCCGGGGATTTTAAATCTGTTTCTGAAATTTCCAAACTGGTAAAAAATGCCACTGTTTGCGGACTTACAAGGGCGGTAAGAAAAGATATTGAAGTAGCTGCTGAAGCCCTGAAATTTGCAAAAAAACCCAGAATACATACCGGAATTGGAACTTCTCCAACGCACATTAAATATAAATTTAATGCTACCGAGGATCAAATAATCGAACGGGCTTTTGATGCGGTTGCGTATGCAAAAACTTTCGTGGAAGATGTCGAGTTTTATGCTGAAGATGCCGGAAGAACCAGAAATGAATATCTAGCCAGGGTTTGTGCAGCTGCAATAAAAGCAGGTGCTACGGTTCTTAACATTCCGGACACTACAGGATATTGTCTTCCGGAGGAATATGGCCAGAAAATAAAATATTTGAAGGAAAATGTTCAGGGCATAGAAAACGTGCGGATTTCCTGCCACTGCCACAACGACCTTGGAATGGCTACGGCTAACGCGATTGCCGGAGTAATGAATGGTGCAAGGCAAATTGAATGTACTATTAATGGAGTGGGAGAACGTGCAGGAAATACTTCCCTGGAAGAAGTGGTTATGATCTTACGCCAACATCCCGGGTTAAATTTGCATACAGATATCAATCCTAAACTCCTTTTTGACACCAGTAATATGGTTGCTTCAGAAATGGGGGTTTTTGTCCAGCCTAATAAGGCCAT
>JAWOHC010000229.1:0-2657 GCA_046496275.1 Gillisia sp. | reverse complement strand
CGATCGCCATCGGGATCGGTTCCAATAACGATATCTGCATCTTTTTCTTCAGCAAGTTCCATCGCCATTTTCAGGGCTTCAGGTTCTTCAGGATTGGGTGATTTTACTGTGGGAAAATTTCCATCCGGTTCATCCTGCTCTTTCACGGTAAAAACATTGCGGTAACCTGCTTTTGCAAGAACTTGGGGATTTACGGTGGAGGAAGTTCCATGAAGGGAAGTGAAAACGATCTTGAGATTATCTTTTGCTGCTGAAGGCGTGTCAAAACTTCCATTTTTAACTGAAGCTTCAATAAAAGCATCATCAACTTTTTTATCTATAAATTCTATGAGTTCTTTGTTTGCTTCAAAATTGATCTCGCTATAGTCAAGCTTTTCTATTTCCTGGATGATCATACTGTCCTGAGGTGGCACCAATTGACCTCCATCCTGCCAGTAAACCTTATAACCATTATATTCCGGGGGGTTGTGGCTTGCAGTAAGTACGATTCCGCAGTGGCAATCCAAATATTTTACCGCAAAAGAAAGCTCCGGAGTAGAACGCAGTTCTGAAAACAGAAACACCTTGATTCCATTGGCAGAAAACACATCAGCTACTATTTGGGCGAGTTCCTTACTGTTTTTACGGCAATCGTAAGCGATCACAACTTTTAGATCTTCTCCCTTAAATTCCTGTTTAAGTATGTTTGAAATTCCCTGGGTGTTTTTTCCAAGGGTGTATTTGTTAATCCTGTTTGGTCCAACTCCCATGATATCGCGCATTCCGCCGGTACCAAAAGAAGTGTTCTTGTAAAAACTTTCTTCCAGTTCTGTTGGGTTATTATCTATGAGGTATTGAACTCCTTCACGTGTTTCCTTGTCGAAAGATTCAGAAAGCCATGCTTTGGCTCTGTTAAGTATCTCAGGTTTTATATTTGACATCACTAAAATTTTAGAAACAAAAATAAGGATTTTATGCGGGGAGTGATTAATTTATCCCTGTTGTTTTGCTAATCAAATACCGATCTTTTTCACGTTTGCTTCTTAAAATGAGTTCTCCAAGGAAGCCTGCAAGGAAAAACTGGGTTCCTATAACCATAAGGATAAGGGCGATGTAAAACCAGGGATTATCCGTTACCAGGATATTAGGCTGGTCGTGATACATTTTATAAAGTTTGGAAAGTCCTATCCAGGTGGCGGCAATAAATCCAAAAAAGAACATTAATACACCAAGGGCTCCAAAAAGGTGCATGGGTCTTTTCCCGAATTTTGACAAAAACCAGATGCTAATAAGGTCCAGGAAGCCATTGATAAAACGTTCCATGCCAAATTTGGTTTTGCCGTATTTCCGGGCCTGGTGCTTTACTTCTTTTTCTCCTATTTTTACAAAACCCGCATTTTTAGCCAACACAGGAATATAACGATGCATTTCTCCATACACGTCAATATTTTTAATAACCCTCTTTTTATAGGCTTTTAACCCACAATTAAAATCGTGAAGTTTTACTCCGGAGGTTTTCCGGGCCGCAGCGTTAAATAGTTTTGAAGGTAGATTCTTGGATAAAACCGAATCATAGCGCTTTTTCTTCCAACCGGAGATCAGGTCGTAATTTTCATTTTTTATCAAATCATACAATTCAGGGATTTCCTCGGGATTATCCTGCAAATCTGCATCCATGGTGATTACAACATCACCGATTGCAGCGAGAAAACCCGCATGAAGTGCCTGGGATTTCCCATAATTCCTGTTGAATTTAATCCCTTTTACGCAGGGATCTTTCAATGCTAAATTTGAGATGGTGTCCCAGGAATCATCAGTACTGCCATCATCAATAAAAATTATTTCATAGGAATAGGAATTGGATTGCATCACAGATACAATCCAATTATATAATTCCGGTAAAGATTCTTCCTCGTTTAAAAGAGGAATAACTATGGATAACTGCATAAATTATGCTCTGTTTGGATCTTTTTCCTTAAAGATTGCTGCTATTATTAAAGACAAAATTGCGTAAAGAACTATGGAGAAAGCAAATCCCATAAATATATTTTTCCATGCAAAAGGGTTATTCCCTTCCTGTTGTGCAATCGCCGCATCTATTTGACCCTGTTGAGCACCAAATCGCTCCATCATTTCACGACTTGCTTCCAGGGTCATTTCCTGTACATATTGAGCAGCTTCTGAATCTATAAAGTTAAAGAGTATACCTGTAAAAACTATTGAAATTACTGATCCAAGGAGAACGGTGAGGAAAAATGCAGAAAATGCACTTTTAAAGGAAAAGAATGGTTCAGTGTCAGTACTTTTAACCTGTTTTACGGCCATAATACCTATAACAAGAACAATCACAAAATTTATAAGCGTGACATACCATTTGGTGAATAATTCAAGGTTTAAAGCGTAGATTAAAACTGTAATTAAAATAGAAATCATACCTAAAGTAAGACCATAAGGAACAATAACAGATTGTAAAGATTTTTTCATCAGATAAATTGATTGGTTATGCCGGTTAGTAAACAAATATAGGAAAACGTTACATACCGAAGAATTTTAAGTGCGAATTGAAGTCTTTTAAAATTTCATTGGGTTTTTGTTTGTTATTTGGTAAAATAGCTTAAATTTGCCACTCGAAAAACGAACACGATTTTAAAGAATAAAGCGATGAAGCAGGGAATCCA
>JAWOHC010000080.1:0-2775 GCA_046496275.1 Gillisia sp. | reverse complement strand
CCGCATAATCCCAGTTAACCCATTTATCGACGAATTATTTGGTGAAAAAAGCTACAAAACTCTCCTTGACATCCCCGAACACCTACAACGTATCATAGACATCGTTAACATTTTTAGGAAGGTCGAAGATGTACCAGCAATTGTGGAGCAAACCATAAAAATCAGAGAGGCTGTTGGTCGACCGTTTGTGGTCTGGATGCAATTAGGAATCGTAAACGAGACAGCGGCTCAAGTGGCTCGGCAGGCGGGTTTAGTTGTTATTATGGATAGGTGCTTAATGATTGAGCATCTCCATCAAAGATAATTTTAGGCTGCCCGCCATTTGCCAGGCAGAAGGGGCAAGGGTTTTAAAACAGCACTATCCCCAGTCAGAAATAGGAACTACCTTTTCCTGTTCTCATATAGAAGCCTTCCGTCCCATTGAAAAAGACAGGCTGGCCGTCCAGCGGGTGGATGCCCTTGTAAACAGGCTCTTTATAGAGCCCGCATTGGGGATGGGATATCCTGTTAAAGATTTAAGATTCCTGGAAAAGCTTGAGAAATATTGGAACCCCGGGGATGAAAATTTATTGAAATTTGACTTCGATTTTATCGGCGTTCAAAATTATACCCGGGAGCTAGTAAAGCACTCCTGTTTAATCCCTTATTTACGGGCAAATATTGTCAAAGCGGAAAAAAGAAATGTACCCGTAACTCTCATGAAATGGGAGGTGTATCCGGAATCACTATTTCATATGCTGAAAAAATTTGATGCTTATCCCGAAGTAAAGAAACTATATGTCACTGAAAACGGGGCTGCTTTTAATGACATCCTTGCAAATGGGGAAATAGATGATGTAAAGCGCACCAAGTATATAAAGCAGTATTTGGATGCCGTTTTAAGGGCAAAAAACAGCGGAGTGAATGTACAGGGGTATTTCGTGTGGAGTTTTACCGATAATTTTGAATGGGCAGAGGGATTCTATCCGCGTTTTGGCCTGGTATATATCGATTTTGAAACCCAAAAAAGGATCGTAAAATCTTCCGGAAAATGGTACAGGGACTTTTTAAAGGAGCCAGGGCTGATGCACTAGAGTAGCTCCCTGATTTTTCGAACTGGATTTTATCCGTTTTTGACTAGTATATGAAAAGAAAAACACCTGCAAACAACATTTGAATATTGTTAAACAGGTGTTTTTTGGGGTTTAAATATTTTCCAATCCTTTTGTAGGAAATCCGTGCGCAAATCCAAAATTTAATCTAACCTCAAAATGCTTTTTTACGGAAATTTATAATTCTTCCAAAACCCGATCCGGATAATCGGTAATTATTCCGTCCACTTTAAGTCGAATCATTTCCTTAATGGCTTCTTTTTCATTTACCGTCCAGGGTATAAGCTTCATATCCAAAATCTTAATTGAATCTACAAATTGCTCATTTTTTATAAGTGGGTAAGCCGGGCTGTAAATTTCGGGTATGAAATCAAGGAGCGCCAGGTTTTTCTGTATTCCCTCCCCTGAAACAAGGTAGGATATCTCAATTTCAGGATATTTTTCACGGAGCACATTTAAGATTACGGGATCAAAAGATTGCAGATAAATTTTGTCTTCTACTCCTTTATTTTGGATTACCTGCATCACCAAGGTCACGAATTCCTCTGGTTGAGGTTGAGAGATCCCGTACTGGGAAGCGACCGACTTCAGTTCGATATTATAGCGGACAGGTTCCAGGTTGTGCGCTTTTATGTAATTTTCTACGCTGTCAATAACTTCAGAGAGCAAGGGTTTATAGGTGCTCATTTTCTTTTGATCGGGAAATAATCGATTCCCTTTTGAGCCTGCGTCAAATTTTTTGATGCTGTCATAGCTCATTTCATAAAAGTTGTAGGATTGCTCGCTTTCTTTGGGAATGCTATCGCCTTCAGGAGTGCGCATATACAAAGAGGACATATAAGGCTCGTGGGAAACCACCACTTTTTTGTCCTTGGAGATCACCACATCCAGTTCCAGAACATCAACTCCTTTATTGACGGCGCTTATAAAACCCGGCAGGCTGTTTTCGGGGAAATATCCCCTTTCACCCCGGTGGCCCTGAACTTCAATTTTGGAGGAGGAAGCAATAGCAGCTGTTTCTTCCTTATTGTTCTCGGTATTTGATTTGCACGAGCTGCCGGCAATAACCAAACAAAGTAAAAATAATTTATAGAATTTCATTTTTATTGGGTTTTTGAAATTAGTAATCAGTCTGAGCCTATCGGGGTTGACCAAGTAAATGGGAATGGCCAAAAATTTCAACAGACCCAGAATGATACAGATTAATTTTTTTAAAATTAAATAATTTACATCGGTTATTTTGGGTTTTCCAACCTGTAACTGCTTGTTTCGGTGAATGTATTTCCGAACATATCGGTGGCTTTTATTTCGATACGGTGTTCACCGGAGTCGAGGTTAGTAGGAATATTTCCTCTCCATAGATGTTTGCTTTCAATTGGGTTTGAAGAACGCCTCCCGGGCATTAATTCTTCCGTAAGGTCCCATTCATTTACCAAATTCATATACGAAGGGTCCATCTCCTGGGTATACGTCATTTCTTTCCATTCCCCGTTGTCAATACGATACATCACGGTATCTTTTTCGCTTCCAATAAAGAAATTTACATAAATGCCCGCCTTTGTTCTACGTCCTTTAGCCACCACTTTGGGAGCGAAAATTTCCATCTGATACTCTTTAGGCTTTCCTGCCACTTTGTAATCTATACTATAAGTATTTCCGCTGAAATTAAGAAAAGCATAGCCTT
>JAWOHC010000407.1:0-2564 GCA_046496275.1 Gillisia sp. | reverse complement strand
TCATCAAGACCTTCAGAATAATCTTCCACAAAAGGTTTCAATTCATTGAAAATAGTAGAGAAAAATACAAAGATCAAGGCCAGGCCACGCAGGTAATTGGTACTTAACCCAATTTTTAAAAGATCGGGTAAATGCAATTTATGCGTCCATAAAACCTCTTTTTTTTCAAGGCTTTGCAATTCTTCAGTTTCCTTTTCCGTTTCTGCAATGGAAGCATTCTTTTTGGCCTTTATCAACAGGGCGGAGAGCACATCTGCCTTTTCCTTGGAAATAGCTTTTATACTTATCTCCTTGTCGCTGCTGCCAGCGGTTTCGATAACCAGGCTATATACATTGATAATACGCTGTAAGATAGAACGCTTTAAATACACCTGTTGAATTTTGTCGAATGGAATCGCGATATCTTCCGTAGAAAAAACCCCTTTTTGAAGCTTGAATTCTTCTTTGGAATAATCTATATGAAATAAAAATTTCCTGTAATACCAGTAACTGTATATAAGGGCAAGTATGGCTAAAATGCTAATCCCAAGTCCAACAAAAAACAAGATCCTTCCTCCCGGGCTTTTAAGCAGAAAATAAACCCCAAGCACCCAAAAGCCCCTTATAAATTTATAGACCGTAGTGAGAAAAATAAGCAGTACCCCTATCCCGGATTGACGTTGGGGTTCAGAAAAAGAATCAGCTTTCATCTTCAGATATCTTTTTAGCCAGAGATTCCTTTAGCCGCAAGGCAAGTTCAGGTTCCAGTCCCGGAATTTGAATATCGCTGCCACTGCCGCCGGCTGTAAATATATTGAGGGTAGCAATTCCAAAAAATTTATCCAAAATACCCCTTGATATGGTAGCATGCTGGATCCTGTTGAAAGGAACAACCGTAGTTCTGTTTATGATATATCCTCTTCGATATAAAACATCTCTTTCCCGGACGGCATAGGCGTATTCCTCCTGCATTTTGATGTTATTCCAAAGTTTAAACACAAAAAATAATGTAAAAATCACGATCCCTGAGTAGATGTACCCGGTGTCTATTTGATAAAAATACATGCCTGCAATTGCTGTAAAAGCAATCAATAATAAAACCCCAAATTCCACCAAAACCTTTTTAAGATATTGAGATGAAATAGGGTGAAAATCAACCGCCTCATAATTGGGAAGAGAACTAAGGTCTATTTCTTTATTTGAAAAATTCTCCATTACGGAAGCCATTTTTTCACAAAATTAGGTTTTCTCTTTTCCAGGAAGGCATCCCTTCCTTCTTTGGCTTCCTCCGTCATATATGCCAAACGGGTTGCTTCCCCTGCAAAAACCTGTTGTCCCACCATGCCATCATCGGTAAGGTTCATCGCGAATTTTAGCATTTTGATAGACATTGGCGATTTTGCCAGGATTTCCTGAGCCCATTCATAAGCGGTATTTTCCAGTTCCTCATGAGGAATAACGGCATTCACCATCCCCATTTCAAAAGCTTCCTGAGCAGAATAATTCCTTCCTAAAAAGAAGATTTCCCTGGCGCGTTTCTGGCCTACCATTTTTGCGAGATATGCAGATCCATATCCTCCGTCAAAACTGGTCACATCGGCATCGGTTTGTTTAAAAATTGCGTGCTCCTTACTTGCAAGGGTAAGATCACACACCACGTGCAAACTATGCCCGCCGCCAACAGCCCACCCCGGAACTACTGCGATCACCGCTTTTGGCATAAATCGTATTAAACGTTGCACCTCAAGAATATTAAGCCTGTGCATCCCGTCCTCACCAACATATCCCTGATGCCCTCTCGCCTTCTGGTCTCCTCCGCTGCAAAATGAATACACGCCATCTTTGGAAGAAGGTCCTTCTGCCGATAATAAAACCACGCCAATAGAAGTATCTTCCTGGGCATCGTAAAAAGCCTGGTACAATTCACTGGTGGTTTTTGGCCTGAACGCATTTCTTACATCCGGACGGTTAAAGGCTATCCTGGCAACTCCGTTAGCCTTTTTATAGGTGATATCTTCAAATTCTTTTGCTGTTTTCCAATCAATGGTCATCATATGCGTTGTTTTACCGTAAAAATAGGATTTTAATCCCTCATTGAGGGTTTAATTCCCCGAGGCTTGCCTCGAAATTTTTAAAAGTATCTCTCTCCCGAACTATCGGGACATACCTCGTGGGCTTCCCCAAGGTTTTTGATTGGCAAATTAGGAGTTTCCTTTTCATTTTTATCTACAAAATTCAATGGGATCTCCCCGGGTAATTAATCCAGATTTGATTACATCACTTTACATTATTGTTCGATAAAGATTTTTGTGAAAGCTGAAACCACACCTCTTGTTGAATTCCAGGGAGATTTTTAAATTATATTGATCATTAAAGTGTTCTAAAAAAAAATGGTGTAACCTAATGTTTATCAGTCAATTAAAATGGTTATGTTTTAGAACTTTATGGATTATTTTATAGATTTCAATTTAGAATTGCGGGATTTTGCCTCTTTCCTTTTTAACCACAAAGCACGCCAAGAAAAAAAAACACAAAGGACACAAAGAAAAAAATGAGGGATTAAAAATTAATCAAATGGATAATTA